>JAQBVH010000660.1 GCA_027623615.1 Planctomycetota bacterium
AGCCTCCTGGAGAGAGAGTCACCGCGAGGCGAGGGGGTCACTCTCGCGGACGGTGGAAGCTGAGGACCGGCACCTCGGCGTAGCGCAGCACCTGCTCGGCAACGCTGCCCAGGGCCAGGTGACGCCAGCCCTTGCGGCCGTGGGTCGAGATCGCGATCAGATCGACGTCGTGGCTCTCTGCCCAACGGCAGATCGCTCTCGCGACGTCGGGCGCCGCGATCACCTCGGTCCGGACGTCGAGGTCGCCGAAGTCCGCGCGGTGCTCGGCCAGCTGCTCTCGGGCCCGCTCCAGTTCGGCGCCGAGGGTGGCCGAGGACACGGCCGGTGCGAAGGCCGCCCCGTGGGGCACCGCCTGCAGGTCGAGCACGACGTTCATCAGGGTAACTCGAGCGCCGAGCTTCTTGACGAGCTCCTGGACAGGCCCATACGGGCGGGTGGACTCGGGCGAGAGGTCGGTGGTCAGCAACACATGGCGGACGTTCATCGGAGATCTCCTTGGCCTCGATCGTGAACCATAAGCGCACCCGGCACGATTCGGCGTTTGCGCGGGCCGAGTACGCACTTGGGCCCGGGGCCACGCTGACCTGCCCGGTCGAAAATGCACCCGTTCGCCAAGCCCCTTCCCCCGGAGCCCCATGACCACCTCCGTTCCCCGCAAGGCCCTGGTCGGTTTCGACGGCCGGGAGGCCTCTCGATATGCCGCCCAGGCCGCTTGCGAGATGGCGCGCCAGTTCGGGACCCAATACGAGGTCCTGCACGTCATCGACCTCCCCGACCTGACCGAGGTCGGAGGGCGCCCCGACCTCATGCTGCAGGCCGAGGTCGAGATCGAGACGCGCACCGCCGAGGTCCTCGCCGGCCAGCTCGAAGAGCTCGACCCGGCCCTGACCGACCACTTCCAGGTGCGCATCGGCCGACCCGCGCGGGTCTTGCTCGAGTACGCGCGCGAGTCCGGCGTCGACACGATCGTGATCGGCCCGCACGAGAAACGCGGCCTCTTCGACCTCGGGAGCACCACCCGCGGAATCGTCTCCGGTGCGCGCTGCAACCTCTGGGTCCAACCCAAGGCGCCGCGCCCCATCAAGCGCATTCTCGTCGCCTTCGACACCTCCGAGGAGAGCCGCGCGGCCCTGACCGCCGCGCGGGACATGGCCAGGGACCTCGACGCAAGCGTCACCGCCCTGTACGTGTTCCAGGCTCCGGACCTGGCGTACGCTGCGAGCCCTGGCTACCCGATGGCCGGACCGGTCTACGCCATCGATGACGTGCGCAAGATCGCCAAGGCGCAGTTCGAGGCGAGCCTCGACGACTTCGACTGGATGGGCGTGGAGCACGAGCCGCGCTTCGTCGAGGGGAGTCCAGCCACGGTCATCCTGGGCGAACAGGAGGGCCACGACCTGATCGCGATGGGCACCCATGGCCGCACCGGCCTGATGGCTGCCCTGCTCGGCGGGGTCGCCCACAGCGTGATCCGTGAGGCGCGCATTCCGGTGAACGCCCTGCGCCACCCCTCGCGGACCTGGCAACTCGGCTAGGTGCCGCTCGGCAAGAAGCGCATCCAGGCGCTGTACGGGATCCTCCACCAGCGCGCGCGTCCCCACCGCTACACCCTGTGGCGTTGGGGCGTCGGGATCGTGTTCACCGCCGGGATCGCGGCTCTGGCATGGAGCGATACCCTGCGCTTCGACTTCTGGCGCGGGAGACACATGTGGCTGGGCCAGCAGGTCGGACTGTCCGAGGGTCTACGCAAGTTCGCGTTCCCGTTCCTGGCCCTCAACGTCGCGATCATCGTCGTCACGCGCTTCTGCGGCTTCGTCTGCCCAGTGGGCACGCTCGGTCGTCTCGGGGAGTGGGCGCGCCACGCGGAGCGCAAGCGACGGCAGCGCATCTTCGGTCCGCTGCTGTCCCTCGGCGTGTGTCTGCTCCTGGCGGCGATCACCTTCAGCTTCTGGGTCGACCCGCTCGTGTTCGTGGAGGGCAGCGCGCGGGCCGTGCTCTGGAGCAGCGCGCTCCTCGCGGCCCTGAGCGGCGGGCTGTTCGTGATCGTGCAAGGCCTCGGCCTGCGCTTCTGCCGCGAGCTCTGCCCCTCGGGCATCTACTTCGCGGTGCTGGGCCACGACTCCAGGAGCGGGATCGAGTTCGCGCATCCGGACGCCTGCAGCGATTGCGGGCTATGCAACCGCGTCTGCCCCATGGACCTCGAGCCGCGCGCCATGTCGGGCGGGGCGCACCGTGAAGCGCGTGGCCTCTACCCCGACGGGTTGTCCAACTTCGCCAACTGCATCCGCTGCGGCGACTGCATCGTCGCTTGTGAGGTTGGTTCGACCGAGGACGAGGCGACAGCGCTCCGGTTCGGCCCGCTGCCGGTGCATGCGCGTGACGCCCGCGCGCCGGTAAAGGAGCCCTGACGTGGAGCTCGCCTTGACGCTCTTCAGCCTCGGGCTGCTCGGCTCCGTCCATTGCGCAGGGATGTGCGGCGGCCTCGTGATCGTCGCCGCTGGCAACGCGCGCGCGCGACGGGCCCTCGTCACGCGACAGCTGCAAGTCCTGGCGGGTAAGGCCTTCACCTATGCCTGCCTCGGCGCCCTGGCCGCCGCATCCGCCCGCGCACTGCCGCACGCGCAAATGCACGCAGCGCGGGTCCTGCTGGCATGGCTGGCCGGCGCGACCTTGATCGGCTTTGGCGCGGCGATGCTCGGCGTGCATCTCCCCTGGCCGCGCAGGAGGTTGCCGCGCTGGACGGGTTGGGTGGGCGCTCGCTGGCGCCAGGTGGCTGCGGCGGGAGGGTCGGTCGGAGGGCTCGCCGCGGGCGGCCTGCTGGGGCTCCTCCCGTGCGGCCTCTCCTGGAGCGCGCTGCTGCTCGTCTCATCCGCCTCCACGCCCGCGGCCTTCCTGGGCATGCTCGTCTTCGGGTTGGCCACCGCGCCAAGCTTGCTGTTGGTCGGCCTGGGGTGGAGCGGCGTGCGTCCCGCATGGAGACTGCGCCTGCGCTGGGCCGCTGGTCCGCTCCTGATCGCGTTCGGGTTGCTCACGGCCTGGCGCGGAGTTGTGCAGGACGGGGACTGCCCGGCCTGTGACCAGGTCCACTCAAGGGGTTCGGCCGAGGCGGTCGATGGGGTCACGAGCGCCCATGCCCATGCCTCGCCAAACCCAGCCGAAGCGGAAACATGCGATCCTCATCGCCT
>JAQBVH010000661.1 GCA_027623615.1 Planctomycetota bacterium
CCACCACACCGTCGAGGACTGCGCGCTGGTGCTCGGCCAGGCCCTCCTGGAGGCCTTGGGCGACAAGGCCGGCGTCGCGCGCTTCGGCAGCGCCTTCGCCCCCCTCGACGAGGCCCTGGCCCGCTGCGTGGTCGACCTCTCGGGCCGACCCTGGCCCGAGGTGCACCTCGCCTTCACCCGCGAGCAGCTGGGCGATGTGGCGACCGAGAACCTGACCCACTTCCTGATCAGCCTCGCGATGGCCGGCAAGCTCAACCTGCACGTCAACGTCCTCGTCGGCGCGAACGACCACCACAAGGCGGAGGCCGCGTTCAAGGCGACGGCCCTCGCCCTGCGCGCCGCCGTGCGTCGGGACGGCACGGCGGACGTGCCGAGCACGAAGGGGGTGCTCGCGTGAGCCTGCCCGAAGTCAGCATCGTCGCGACCGGCCTGGCGAACACCGCCTCGGTGCGCGCGGCCTTCGAACGGCTCGGGGTCGCGACGCGTCTGGTCGACGACACCTTCGAGGTGCAGCGCGCCCAGGCCCTGGTCCTGCCCGGCGTCGGCGCCTTCGCGCCCGCAGCGCGTGCCCTCGACGACCTCGGCTTGCGTGGCGCCTTGCGCCAGCGCATCGAGGAGAACCGACCGACCCTCGGCATCTGTCTCGGGATGCAGCTGTTCTGCGCCGGCAGCCATGAGGGTGTGGGCGCGCGTGGCCTCGGGCTCGTCCCGGCCCTCGTCGAGCCCCTGCCCGCCGGCCCGCCCCTGCCCCAGCTCGGCTGGAACCGGGTCGAGCCCGGGCCGGGCTGCGCGTTGCTCGAGCCGGGCTGGGCCTACTTCGCGCACACCTACTGCGTGGGCGAGCCGCCGGAGGGTTGGAACGTCGCGACGACCGAGTATGGACGGACCTACGTCAGCGCCATGGAGCTCGGCCGCGTCCTGGCCTGTCAGTTCCACCCGGAGCTCTCCGGGGAATGGGGCGCGGCGCTCCTGCGTCGCTGGTTGGAGAGCGCCTCATGATCGTGCCTCGCTTGATCCCCTGCCTCGACGTCAAGGACGGTCGTGTGGTGAAGGGTGTGCGCTTCCAGGGCCTGCGCGACGCCGGTGATCCGGTGGAGCTGGCGCGCGCCTACCAGGCGCAGGGCGCCGACGAGCTGTGCCTGCTCGACGTCTCCGCCACCCCCGAGGGTCGCGGGCACGCGGTCGAGACCGTCCGCGCCGTGCGCAGAGAGCTCGGCATCCCGTTGACCGTGGGCGGCGGCGTGCGCCTCGTCGCCGACGCCGCGCGGCTGCTCGCGGTGGGCGCAGACAAGGTCGCGGTGAACAGCGCCGCGGTGGCCCGACCACAGCTCCTCCAGGAGCTGGCGAGCACCTTCGGAGCGCAGTGCACGGTGCTCGCCCTCGACGCGGCGCGCCGCGGGGATGGCTGGGAGGTCGTGGTCAAGAGCGGCCAGGAGCGCACGGGCCTCGATGTCCTCGCGTGGGCCGAGGAGGCGACCGCGCTGGGCGCCGGCGAGATCCTGCTCACGAGCTGGGACCGGGACGGGACGGGCTCGGGGTACGACCTCGAGCTCCTGCGGGCGTTGACCGCGCGGGTCAGCGTGCCGGTGATCGCGTCCGGTGGCGCCGACGGCGTCGGGCACATGCTCGAGGCCCTGGAGGCGGGTGCCCACGCGGTCCTCGCCGCGACGATCTTCCACGACGGCCACACGACCGTCGCGTCTTTGAAGTCCGAGATGCTGGCCGCCGGCCAGGAGGTGCGGCCGTGATCGTCCCCTCGATCGACCTGGAGAACGGCAACGCGGTGCAGCTCGTCGGCGGCGAAGAGCTCGCCATCGACGCGGGCTCGCCCGAGGCGGTGATGGAGCGTTTTCGCCTGGTGGGCGAGGTCGCGGTGATCGACCTCGACGCCGCCCGCGGCATCGGCAGCAACGCCGAGGTCGTCGCGCGCCTGTGCCGCATGGGGCCGGTGCGCGTCGGCGGCGGGATCCGTGACCTCGCAGCGGCGCGGCGCTGGCTCGACCTCGGAGCACGCTCGATCATCATCGGCACCGCGGCGACGCCACAGCTCCTCAGCGAGCTGCCGGCCGAGCGGGTGCAGGTCGCGCTCGACGCCCGCGACGGCGAGGTCGTCGTCGAGGGCTGGCGCAAGGGCACGGGGCGCGGGATCCTCGAGCGCATCGAGGAGCTGCACGGCCTTTGCGGCGGTTTCCTGGTGACGTTCGTCGAGCGCGAAGGTCGCCTGGGCGGGACGGACCTCGAGCGCGCGCGCCAGATCGTCGCGGCCGCGGCCCCCGCCCGCGTCACGATCGCGGGCGGCGTCACGACCGCCGCAGAGATCGCCGCCCTCGACCGCATGGGCGCCGACGCCCAGGTGGGCATGGCCCTCTACAGCGGCAGGCTCGACCTGGCCGACGCCTTCGCGGCGCCGCTCGCCAGCGATCGCGAGGACGGGCTCTTCCCGACCGTCGTGACCGACGACCAGGGGGTCGCGCTCGGCCTCGTGTACTCGAGCGCCGAGAGCCTGCGGGTCGCGATCGACGAACAGCGCGGCGTCTACCAGAGTCGCTCGCGTGGGCTCTGGCGCAAGGGCGAGACCTCGGGCGACGTCCAAGAGCTCCTGCGCGTGCAGACCGACTGCGATCGGGACGCCCTGCGCTTCACGGTGCGCCAGCTCAGCGGGAGCACGGCGGGCGGCGGCTTCTGTCACCTCGGGACGCGCACGTGCTTCGGGGAGGACGCGGGGCTGGGCCGCCTGTCGCGGCGCCTCGCCGACCGGCTGACGAACGCGCCCATGGGTTCGTACACGGCGCGACTCGCAGGTGACCCCAAACTCCTGGCAGCGAAGCTGCGCGAGGAGGTCGATGAGCTGATCGCGGCGCGAGGTGAGGACGAGGTGCGCCACGAAGCTGCCGACGTCCTCTACTTCGCCCTCGTGCGTGCGCTGACCCAGGGCGTCGACCTGGCCGCGATCGCGGCCGAGCTCGACGGCCGGGAGTGGACGGTCACCCGCCGCCCCGGTGACGCCAAGGAGGACGCTCGATGACCCTCTTCCCCCGCAGGACCTGGTCCACATGGCGCCGCCCAGCCCTCGCTCCCGTCGACGCAGCCACCCTCGCCGGCGCGGCCGCGATCGTCGCGGACGTGCGCGCCCGCGGTGCGGGAGCGGCGATCGAACACGGCCTACGGCTGGGCGACCTCGCGAC
>JAQBVH010000662.1 GCA_027623615.1 Planctomycetota bacterium
CGCTTCGCGGACATCGAGCGCCAGGGCGCCGTCGAGGATGTCGAGCGCGTCATCGAGGCCCTGCACGGCGAGATCCGCGACGTCGACCAGCTTTCGCTGGAGTGGGCGACGTGGGACGACGCCTGGGCGTACATGCAGGGCGAGCGCGTGGACGCATTCGAGCGCTCCAGCCTCTCCCCCATGCGGCTCGCCAGCCAGAAGATCGACGTGCTCTTCTTCCTCCGTAACGAGGACGGCCAGAGCCAGCACGAGATCGTCTGGGCGCGCTCCGTCGACCCGGACAGCGGGCAGGCGATCGCACTGCGCGAGCTCAACCACGCCTGGGATGCGATCCCCTCGCGCAACCCGCTCCTGGCCCGCGACGCCTGGAACGAGATCATGCAGTCCGAGGGGTCAGTCCAGGGCGACCTGCGCGACCGACCGGTCGGGATCCTGCTCACCGAACACAAGCCGCTGATCGTCAGTGGACGCCCGATCCTGCGCTCCGATGGCGACAGTGAGCCGGCGGGCATGCTGATTCTGGGTCGCTTCCTAGGTTCCGGGCTGGACGCCGACCTGACCGAGCAGACGCGCGTCGACTTCGACATCTGGCAGATCGACGGTCGCCACGAGGTCGTCGAAGAGGCCGCTGCAATCCACGACGCGGTGGCCTCCTCCGCGGAGCACCAGGTGCGCGAGGACTCCCCGGAGCTCCTGCACGCCTGGGCCACGTTTCAGGACATTCGTAACCGGCCGGAGCTGCTGCTGCGCGCCAACGTACGACGCGACGTGACTGCCGCGGGCAGCACCGCGATCCGCTTCGGCCTGATCTCGACCCTCGCCGGCGGCCTGGTGATGCTGCTGGCCCTGATGATGCTCCTGCAGCGCATCGTGATCGCGCCCCTGACCAGGCTGACCGCACACGCCGTGAGCATCGGTCAGAACGAGGACTTCCGCCTCAAGCTCGGCATGGAACGCGAGGACGAGCTCGGCACGCTGGCGGGCGAGTTCGACTCGATGATGGACAAGCTCGAGCACGCCCGCGCGCAGCTGGTCGACACCGCACGCACGGCGGGGATGTCCGAGATCGCCACCGGCATCCTGCACAACGTCGGCAACGTGCTGAACAGCGTGAACATCTCGGCCTCCCTGGTCTCCCAGAAGGTCGAGGGCATGAGCGTCAAGGACCTGCAGCGCGTGTCCGACATCCTCGAGAGCCACGCGGACAACCTCGGGACCTTCATCGCCGAGGACCCCAAGGGCAAGCACCTGCAGCCGTTCCTCTCGGCCCTCTCGCTGCAGATCGGGGAGGAGCAGCGCTTCATCTCCGCAGAGCTCGGTTCGCTCACCGATGGCATCGAACACATCTGCGAGCTGATCAAGTCTCAGCAACAGTTCGCCGTCAAGACCGAGCTGGTCGAGGAGATCAACCTCGCCGACAAGCTCGACGAAGCAGTGCGCATCACCGACCAGGCGCTCGGCAAGGACCACGGCATGCGCCTCGTCTGCGAGTTCGAGGACCTGCCCGAGATCACGCTCGACAAGCACCGGCTGCTCGAGATCATCGTCAACCTGATCCAGAACGCGCGTCAGGCCATGGCCGGCCTCCAGCCGCGCGTCCTCACCCTACGCCTGCGCCACCACGGCGAGGACAAGGTCCGTATCGAGGTGAGCGACACAGGAACCGGCATCGAAGCCGAGGCGGCGGCGAAGGTCTTCAACCTGGGCTTCACCACCAAGGCCGATGGCCATGGCTATGGCCTGCACACCGCCGCGAACGCGGCAACCGAGATGGGCGGACATTTGACCGCCGAGAGTGAGGGCCAGGGGCACGGAGCGACCTTCGTGCTCGAGCTCCCCCTCCGCCTGCCCGCCCACGCCGGAGCCCAATCATGATCGAGCCCATGAACCGACACATCCTGTTGATCGATGACACTCCGTCGATCCACGAGGACTTCAAGAAGATCCTTGGTGCCGACGGCGCCGGTGACTCTGGTGGTCTCGCCGACGCGCGCGCCGCGTTGTTCGGTGAGGAGAAGAGCGCGCCCTCGAGCGTGGATGGCTACGAGTTGGAGTCGGCCTTCCAGGGTCAGGAGGGCCTCGAGATGGTCATCGCCTCCCTGGAGGCCAAGACCCCCTATGCCATAGCCTTCGTCGACATCCGCATGCCCCCCGGCTGGGACGGCGTGCAGACGATCAAGCAGCTGTGGAAGTCCGACCCCGAGCTGCAGATCGTGATCTGTACCGCGTACTCGGACTACTCGTGGGATCAGACGATCGAAGAGCTCGGCATGACCGACCAGCTCCTGATCCTCAAGAAGCCGTTCGACTCAGCTGAGATTCGCCAGCTCGCCAGCGCGCTGACCAGCAAGTGGAATGCCGCGCGGCGCGAGCGCGACCTGATCGAGGAGCTCAAGGCCAAGGAGGCCGAAGCACGCGCCTACGCCTCGAGCCTCGAGATGATGAACCAGGCCCTGCTTACCTCGAAGGCCAGCTCCGAGCGCGCTTCCGAGGTCAAGACCGAGTTCCTGGTGCACCTGTCCACCGAGGTCGGCAAGAACCTGGCGAACATCCTCGCCCGGTTCGAAGAGTCCCCCGACAGCGACCTCGAGTGTGTCCTCGATTCGAGTCGTGACCTGATGGTGACCCTCTCGCGCATCCTCGATCTGACCCGCATCGAAGGCGGCGAGATGCAGGTCGAGAAGTCGAGCTGTCCCATCGTCGCCAGCGTCAAGGACGCCATCGAGTGCCAGCGCGCGCAAGCGGCGGCCAAGAACATCGAGCTGGTCTTCCACCTGCCCACGTCGGTCCCGGAGTCCTTCGAGTGCGACGGCGAGCACCTGCGCCAGGTCCTCGACCAGTTGATCGACAACGCGATCCGCCACACCGACGGCGGCCCCGTCACGGTCGAGCTCCGCGCCGACCCGACCATGGACTGGTCCCGCACGGAGCTGAACCTGGTGGTCAGCGACAGCGGCAGCGGCGTCCCGGAAGACCTCATGGGGCGCATCTTCGAGCCCTTCGTCGGCCGCGACGGCGCCGGCCTCGGGCTCGCCCTTGCCCACGAGCTGATGAAGGCCATGGGCGGCCAGCTCACGTACGAGCGCGCGGACAACGGTGGCTCCCGCTTCGTTGCGAGCATGGAAGTCGGCAACCTGTCGGGCGTGCGCATGGTCGCGGGGTAGGACCGCACCCGTCG
>JAQBVH010000663.1 GCA_027623615.1 Planctomycetota bacterium
TCACGAGGTCCTCGGCGACGTCCGTGCCGTCCGTGTGGATGACCGCTCTCTGCTCGGTCGCCTGGCGCGCGCGGAAGACCGTTCCCAGCGGCATGCTTGCGCCGAACTTCTGCGCGATGCGGTGACGACCGGTAGGGGTGCGATTCGAGCCGGCCTGGTTGCCGAGCCCGACCTTCGAGGTCGACACTGGCCAGCGGTGTAGGAGGTCAGTCCCCTCCATGAGGGAGAGGGTCTGGCTCGAGCCATCGATCAGGATCGAGAGCTCACCCCGGGGCGCGGGATCGGCCGGCTGACGCGGCGCGGACCGGCCCGACGAGCTCGAGGTCGACCGGGTCGGGCGCGGCGGGGCGTGGGTCGAGCTCGACCCGCTCCTCGCTGGCCTCCGCCTGGGATGGGGCGCAGGCGGGCAAGAGGACCAGCACCAGGACCACCGCGAGGAGGTGGTACGCCCGACAGGATTCGAACCTGTGACCTTTCGCTCCGGAGGCGAACGCTCTATCCAGCTGAGCTACGGGCGCCCCAAATCGCCCTCGGAGGGCCGAAAGCGGCCGCACAGGGTAGCGGGGACCGCAGGGACCATCCAGGGGGGGCGCCGAGGACGAGCAGGAAAGATCCCTGGGCGCGAACAGAGCTCCAGCCGGGCATCGCGGGTGGAGCGGTGAGAGGCCAAGCGGTCGCCGGGAGGGCATCCAGGGGGCAGGTCGAGGGGGTTTTCCCGCGTCCGGCACCCCCAGGCATGGGGCCGGACGAGAGGTGGGGTTTTGGCGTTACCTTGACGAATCCGGCGACCTAGTCCAGGTTGGAGTGCCTCCATTGACAGAGATCCCCACCTTGTACCCCGCCCGAACCTCGCCCGACGAGACGCTGCCCTGCCTTGGTCTGCGCGGCCGAGCGGCGCTCCTCGCGCCCCTCGGGATCGTCCTGGTCGGCGGCGCGGTGCTCTTCCTGGACGCCGCGCAACAGGGCGGCATCACCCAGCCCTTGCATGCCTCGGGCTTCGTGGTGACCGACACGGACGCGGATGGCATTCCGGATCGCCAGGAGATCATCCTCCAGACCGACCCGCTGCTGCCGGACACCGACTTCGACGGGTTCAGCGACGGCGAGGAGCTGGCGCTGCAGACCGACCCGCTGCTGTACGACGAGGTTCCCGAGGCCTCGGCCCTCTCGATCGGCATGTCCGCGCGGGCCGAGGGCGGCGGGCTCAAGCTGTTCTCGGCCATCCACGTCCCCGACGGGGTGACCCACGACAAGGTCATTCGCTTCGGCGCCCTCGTGGGCGGAGAGGTGGTGAAACTGCACCTGGGGCGCCTTGCGCCATACATGGTGACGACCGATCAAGATCTGCCCAGCGGCGGCAAGCTGCTGACCTTCGACATCAGCCTCCCGCAGCAGTACGTGCAGATGTACGGCCAGGCCACGTTCTTCGCCGTGGTCGGCGTGTCTGGTGAGAGTCGCTACGCCTCGGCCGCGAAGGCCGACCTGGATCTGGTCCAGGGGATCATGATGCTGCGCGTGCCCAAGGAGTATGGTCCTCCGAGCGCGGTGACCCATGCTGTGTTCTACCACCGCCCGATCCCCATCGACGGAGAGATCACCATCCCGGTCGACTGGCAGTCCGGGAAGGTCTGCTTCCAGATGTCCGAGGTCGTTGGCGTCACGGGCACGACGGTGACCCATCAGGTGGTCGAAGCCGACTGCGAGTCAGGCTGGGACACCTACTGCGAGTCCGACTGCGAGATGACCGTCGGGACGACCTTCACGACGATCGACCCGGGCAGCCTGCTCGGGGGTTGAGATGGCCCGGGGAGCCGCGATCGCGGCCACGATCGGGGGGCGTCCTGGAGGCAAGCAAGAGCCGCAGATTTCGGGTATTCCCCATGGGCCGGATACAATTTCGGGGAACCCACCGTAGCGCCGGTCCATCCTAGCTCCACGGCCCTATCCGCCCGCCCAGCCCCCATGCGCACCGACCCCGATCGAGAGCTTGTCCTCGCCTGCCAGGAGACCCGTCCGTCGGGCTTCGAGGGGGCATTTCGGGACCTCTACGATCTCTACAAGGACCGGGTCTACAACGTCTGCTACCGGATCACCGGCAACGCGGCGGACGCCCTCGACGCGAGCCAGGAGACGTTTGGGATCCTCTTCCGCAAGGTCGCGGAGTTCCGCTTCGAGTCGCGCTTCTCGAGCTGGGTGTATCGCATCGCGGTCAACGCCAGCATCGATCTGAAGCGCCGTGCGAGCGTGAAGCGCTCGGCCTCCCTCGACGCCCTCCAGGGCCGGAACGCGGAGGACGGCCATCAGCTCGAGCTGACCGACGAGACGGGTGAGGCCCCGATGGCGGCCGCCTCCCGCCACGAGCTCGAGGCCGAGATCCAACGGGCGATTACCCGCCTGAGCCCGAAGATGCGCGCCATCACCGTGCTGCGCTACCTCGAGAGCCTCAGCTACGAGGAGATCTCCGAGTCCCTCGGAGTATCCCTCGGGACCGTCAAGTCGCGCCTGTCCAGGGCCCACGATGCCCTGGACCGCGAGCTCACACCCGTGTTGGACAAGCACTTGTTGCGCTAGTCCCCTTTTCAGCCTGATCCCCAGTCATGTCCAGTCCCCGCCAAGAGCACCTGCTCGACCGCCTCCACCAGGTGGCCCAGGGAATGCTCGTCCCCGCGGACCTCGCGGCCGAGTTCGGCCCTGAGGGGGAGGCACGTGCACGTCAGGTCGAGGCCCTCGCTGGCCTGGGCCGTCTTGACGTTCCGGCGGATCTGGCGGGGCGTGTCGTCGCCGCAACCCACGGCGGCCACCGTCAGGGTCGGCTGGTCGAACAGATCGTGGCCCTGCACGACCGCGTCGCGCCTGCGCACCTCGACGACCTCGTACGGCATGAGCTCGAGCGCCCCTTCCGCGAGGTTGCTCCAGCTCCGGCGCGCAATTCGTCCCTGACGGCGCCTGCAGAGCTCGACGACCGGGTGCGGCGCGTTCTTGCGGAGGTAGGCCCGCAGACGCGCCCCAGGCCCACGCACTTCGCGCCGCCCCTGATGTCCGTGCTGGCTCTGGCCGTCCTGATCGGGTTCGCCCTGCGCTTCGGTCCGGTCCAGGCCTCAGGGGAAGCAGGGGCCGCGGAGGGTGCTGCGGCAGTCGCCTCCAGCATGCCTTCGCTCGACGCGCTCAGCTTCG
>JAQBVH010000664.1 GCA_027623615.1 Planctomycetota bacterium
CCGCCGACGGCGGCCCCCATCCCGAGAAGCAGTTGACCCTGATGAACGTGCGCGTCATCCGCTTCCTCGCAGGGGAGGACCGCGCCTCCTGGTCGATCGCGGGCGACCAGTTCTACGTCGACTTCGACCTCTCCCACGCCAACCTCCCGATCGGGAGCAACCTCGAGATCGGAACGGCGCGCATCGAGGTCACCGCCGCGCCCCATCGCGGCTGCGCGAAGTTCGCGCAGCGCTTCGGCAAGGACGCCTTCGCCTTCGGCCGCTCGGCAGAGGGCCTGGCGGCACGGGCCCGCGGCATGAACGCACGCGTCGTCCGGGCGGGAGTGGTGCGCCGCGGAGACCGCTTGCGCAAGGTCTCGGTGGGCGAGGGCTGAGGTCGCGGTGTTTGCTCCGCGCCGGCCTGATAGCTCAGGCCCAAGGTGGGTCGAGGTTCGGGGGACGTCCGGAGCTTCGGCGATCGCCGGCACCTTGAAATTGGGCGACCTTCCGCGGCTGTGCCCCAAGGGGGAAGGGCCGGTCGGGCAGGGGGAAGGCCTGACGAAGCCGACGCGCCGAGATTTGTGAACCCAAGACGGCGAAGACGGCCGAGCGAGAGCGGCTCAGGCGAGGTGAAGACCGCAGGCGAGATGTATGTCGGCGTCCCACCTCGCCGGCGCGTCTCACCTCGCCGGTACCGTTCAGTTTTCCGCCTACCCGGTCAGAGTCCTCACCCCTCGCTGCGTGGGCCTCGCCGGCCCTTCCGGGCCGTCTATCCCCCTGGTCCGGCGTGCTCGCGCTCCGACTTGACGCCGACATGCCCCGAGACTCAGGGCGGAGTGCGGCCTCCGTCCTCGGTCTTGTCACTCGACGATCAGCGCGCCGCCAGGCGGGTCTCGAGCGCGCCGCGCAATGCCCCGAAGAGCTCCGCGTCCTGGCCCCTGGCGTCCGCGAGCCGCGCGGCGCCGAAGTCGTAGGCCTCGAACGGGCCCTGCAGGCGCAGCACCGGGTCCTCGTTCGCGAAGCGCGGCACGCAGTGTCCGTGCAGCTCAGGGACCTGGTTGCAGAGCACGAGGTAGTTGATGCGCTCGGCGCCGGTCACGTCGAGGATCGCGTCCCCGAGCAGGCAGAGGTCGCTGAAGAACTGGGCGCGCGCGGCCTCGTCCAGGTCGTTCGGCGAGGCGACCACGGGATCCGGTATCAGCATGCAGCAGCCCAGGATCGGATCCGGTTGAAACTTGCCGAGGATGGCAGCGCCGGAGGTCATCCAGCCGAGGAGCTGCGGATCGTCGCCCGCCTTGATGCGCGCGAGGCGGTTGGAGATGGCGCCGGAGGTCATGGCGTCAGTGTGCGTGTTGCTCCGCGCATTGTCGATCGCGCTAGGATGACCACATGCGACTGCTCCTGCTCTGCGCGTTCGTCCTCGTCGGCTGCCGGTCCTCGTCCTCCAGCGAGCTGCGCATGGTCGTCTACAACATCAAGCACGGCCGCGGCATGGACGGCGTCGTCGACCTCG
Organism: Planctomycetota bacterium; assembly: GCA_027623615.1. GTDB lineage: Bacteria > Planctomycetota > UBA1135 > UBA1135 > JALWOP01. The sequence continues at coordinate 1,493 of JAQBVH010000664.1, forward strand.
AGCGCACCGCGCGGGTGATCGAAGCCGGACGGCCCAACGTGGTCGTACTGCAGGAGGTCGACCACCGCTGCGCTCGCTCCGCTAGCGTCGACCAGACGGCCTGGCTGGCCGAGCGTCTGGGCATGGTCGGCGTGTTCGGGCGCTTCATGGATCACGACGGGGGGGAGTACGGGATGGCGCTGCTCACCTCGTTCGACGAGTTCTCCGCGATCAACCACGAGCTCCCGGCCGGGCCGGAGCCGCGTTCGTCCCTCGCGCTGACGCTGCAGACGCCGCGCGGGCCCGTGACGGTCGTGGGCATCCACTTCTATCGCACCGAAGCGGAGCGCCTGGCGCAGGCCGAGGCGACCCTCGCAGCAGTCGCGGAACTCGAGGGCCCGGTGATCCTCGCCGGCGACTTCAATTCCCAGCCCGACTCGCCAGTGATGGCGCGCGTGCGCGAGGTGTTCACCAACGTGGAGAAGGGCGCCGACCACCTGACCTTCAGCTCGGTCGAACCCTCGGTCGAGATCGATCATGTTCTCGTCAAACCCTTGAGCGCCTGGTCCACCTTGACTCTCGACGTCCTGGACGAGCCCTTGGCCTCGGATCACCGCCCGCTCGTCTTCACGGCACGCTGGGCTCGCTAGACTGGGATCGAGCTGAGGGCGGAGACCCGTAGGAGACTCCTCGAACGAAAGCGGAGCGGACGTTTCTCCAAGGAGGGGTGCTCGCGCGGGGACGCCCCCGGGACATAAGAGTCGCCACCTCCTGCCCCCTGCTACGCCAGGCCATTCCATGAAGTACGCAATTCCCATCGCGCGAGTCCTGCTCGGGCTCCCGTTCCTGATCTTCGGGATCAACTACTTCCTGATGTTCCTGAAAGCGCCCGACCAGCCGCAGAGCGCGCAGGCGTTTCTCGACGCGTTGACCCGTGCGGAGTTCATGCATCCCATCCGGAGCGCGGTCGAGGCGATCTCGGGAGGACTCCTGGTCCTCGGACTCTTCGTTCCCCTCGCCCTGGTGATGCTGGCCCCGATCCTGGTGCACGTGATCGGCTATCACCTGTACCTCGACTCGGCTCCGGAGTCGCTGGCCTTCAGCGCCGTTCTCACGGCCCTCTCCTGCGTTCAGGCCTGGGCGCACCGCCTGAACTTCAAGTGCCTCCTGAACGGCCGCCCGCGGGGGCCCGAGAGAAACTAGGGCAAGGGCTGTCGGTCTCCGGGGGCGTCCAGCGCATGGCCAGATGCCATGCGTCAACTACTGCTGCTGCTCGTCTTCTTGACTCCGGCCTTGGCCCAGCTCGGCCCTCCGCCGGTCCCTGCCGGGAACCCGATCACGCCCGAGAAGGCCCTCCTGGGGAAGGCGCTCTTCTGGGATGACCAGCTCGCGACCGGGCAGGCCCTGAGTTGCGGGGCGTGCCACGCGCCCGCGGCCGGGGGGATCGATCCCCGTTCGCAGGCGGGGCTTCCGTTCCCAGGCGCGGACCTCCTCTATGGCACCGCGGACGATGTCTTCGGCTCCCCAGCTCAAGTCCTGACCCTTGCGGACGGGCACTACTTGCCCGAGTCATTCCTAGGCTTCGGGTTGGGACCGCAGGTCACCCGCCGCCGCGCGCTGCCGATGATCATGGCCGCCTACGCGCCGGAGGTCCTCTGGGACGGGACGGCGACGGAGGAGTTCCTGGATCCGTTGACGGGCG
>JAQBVH010000665.1 GCA_027623615.1 Planctomycetota bacterium
CGCGGTCGCGAACCCGACCCCCGAGCGCGCGACCGGCGACGCGCTGACCACCCGCGCCGCGGGCTTCGGCGTCGTGCGCATCCACAAGCTGGCGCGCAGCACCAGCTTCGAGTGCTGGCCGCGCAACGTGGACGTGTCCGACCCCAGCGCGCGGCCGTACCCCGGCTGGCCGAAGACGGTGCACCAGCTCGAGAACGACGGCCGCGAGCCCGTGGCCTGGTTGCCCGAGATCTCGGTCAAGGGGCGCAGCAACTGCGTGCTGCAGGTGCTCCGTGAGGAGACCGGCGAGCTGGTCTACGCGATCCGCATGGACGGCACGCGCTTCCGGCCCAAGGTCTACGTCCAGGGCAGCTACACGCTGCACGTGGACGAGCGGGTCATCACCGGGGTGCAGGCCGGCGCGCAGGGGCGGGCCCTGAGCGTGGAGTTCTGACCTGGTCGGGTCGCCTCGGGCCTGCGCCCGCGTCTCGCTAGCGGCGACGCTTGCCCGGTGGGCACTCGAGCCAGAGGTCGACGCCCGGCGGGAGGACGATCGCCGAACAGCGCTCGCGCAGATCCGTCAACAACTCCTCGCTCGGCTGCTCCTCGACGCGCAGCTGGATGCGGGCCCGGCGCCTTGTTCCGCGGACGATCTCGAAAGGTGACTGGATCTGCTCGAGGGTGGCGATGTCCATGAGCCTGATCGGGGTAGGCGAGGCTGGATTGACGACCAGTTCCTCCAGGCCGTCCAGGCTCGCGAGGTCGGACGGGTACGGATCCATGTAGCGCACCTCGATCCGCGACCGTGGCCCGAGCGGGATCGAGGCGCCAGGCGGGCCACCCCGCAAGGCCGCGCTGACGAGCCGTGTGACCTCGTCCAAGTCGAGCCCGAACGCCAGGAGCTTGTCTGGGTCGGGGCGCAGCCGGATCTCGGGCGCCGCCGGCGCTGGCAGTCCGTCGTCGATGATGCGCACGGCCACGATTGCGGAAACGGCAGCAGCGACCTGATGCGCCACCTCGCTGATCCACTCGAGGTCCTCGCATTCGACGATCAGGTCGATGTCGGAGCGCAAAGGGATCCACACGTCGCGCACGCAGGAGCGGATCACGGGCTGGTTCGCGACCACTCCGGTCAGCTGGTCGAGGGGCGGGAGGCTGTGTCCTCGTTCAGGGAAGACCCACAGGGCTGCGGCTTCGGGCCTCGGGCCCGTGGCCAGCGCGTCCTGGATGGACCCTGCGCCGTAAGCCTCCACGCAGACGGAGGTCCCTGCCACCTGCGCGAACTTCTCGCTCAGCGGCGCCAGCGTCGACGCGGTCTCTTCCTGCGTGATGCCCAGCGGCAGCTCCACGGAGAGTCGAGCCCCTGCGCGCAGCTGGTCGGCATCGAGGTAGAGCCAGGCGTTCGGCCCCCAGTCCTGCTCGCCGAGCGCCTGCCTCACCTTCCCTGCCGTGGCTGCCCTGTCGAGGGCCACGAGCACACACACCGCTGGCCGGCCGGTCGCGCTGAAGCGGACGCCCTCGAACCGCTGGGTTCTGCTGACGACGGCCAGGTCTCGGAGACGAAGCAGAATATCATCGTGGTAGGCGACCACCACGTCCGAGAGCTCCTCGACACGGACGTCGCCGATGCTCGTCCACGGCAGCGCGCATTCCCTGATCGCGCCGCGCACGTCCCCCACGTCGACACGGGTTGCGCGGACCTTGTGCTCGTCCAACTGGACCTCGATCACCGGTGTCGGACGGCCCAGGACCCAGGTCCGCGCTCCGCTCGAGACCAGCAGGTCCTCCGCGCGCCCGGCCAGGTCGTGGAGGTCGCCCGGCTCAGCGGCGGTCAGCAGGAGCAGCCCCAACTCGTCCTCCTTCCAGTGCGGCAGGACGTCCACCTGGTCACCCTCGGCCAGCGCGCCCCGCAGGTCCCGGGCCAGCTGATCGACCAGCGCGCGCCGCTCCCCGAGGGGCAGGCGGACGCGCAGGAGGGCCGAGCCTGCGCGGCTCGTGCTCTCGCTGAGTTCGCGACCCTCGAGGCCGTTCACGAGCTGCTCGAGCTCCGAGACGATCAGGGACTCGACCTCGGTCACCTCGAGAGGCGCGTCGAAGCGCAGGCTCACGCTCACCTCGGAGCGGACCGTGACCGGCGTCTTTGCTGCTGAATCAGCCTCGCCATCGGAGCGCGCGGGGGAGCAGCTCCCCGCCAGGGTCAGACCGACCACGAGGGCTCCAACGAGCGTGAGGGACGGCGGGACGCGGAGCCGGAGTGCGTGGGTTACCTTCATCGTTCTCCGGCCTGTTCTACAGCACGGAGATCGATCGCGGTCGTCGTGACCGGCCCGGGGGCCTACCGGTCGACCCAGAAGAGGTGCTCGACCTCGATCCGGTTGCCGTTCGCGGCCAGGGCCGTGACCGTCAGCTTGTACTCCGCGCCCGGGGTCATCATCGATGCCGGGAGGGGGAACGTCGTCTCCGACCCCGGGAGCCAGACGTCCATGCTACGCAGCGCGCCATCGACCTCGACCCGCACGCGCTCCGCTTCGAGGGCGTTCCACTGGAGCTGGAGGCCCTGGTACGCGGGGTACGTACCGCTCAGGGGCGCCACGATCTGGGGGCGTGAGGGCAGCTCGTGGGAGAGATTGGCGATCCCCTGGTAGACCGTGCCGTCCCGCGCGTAGGCCGCGACCCGGTAGGGTCCCGCGGGGTAGTCGCCGAAGCCCTGGTCCAACCCGGAGCGAGTCTCGAGGACGCACTCGCCGAGGCCGTTGTAGAAGCCGGAGCGCAGCTCGAGGACCATGTTGCCGTCCGGGTCCATGACGTCGACTCCCGTGAACTCCTCGAGCACTTCCATGGCGATCAAGACCGCCAGCTCTTCCTCGGGCCCGCTGACCTGCAGGCTGATCTCCAGGTCCTCGAAGGTCTTGTCCTCGGTCGAGGAGGCCAGGGTCGCGTGGGCAGCGAAGGCGATCGTCGCGATCGCGCCGAGCGAGAAGCCGCTGATGAGGAGGCGTTGGATCATGGGGGGCTCCGTGGAGTCAGGACCGAATCGAGCCGGAGCTCGAGTCCCAAGGACGCGACGATGGAGCCTACCACGCGGTGCGAGCGGGTCTGCGGATGGAGAATCCTCCGTCATCAAACCGTCATCTTCGCGCCCTGGGGGCCGCAGCCTGGCCCTCAGCGCCCGCCCCGGCGCCGGCGGGCGG
>JAQBVH010000666.1 GCA_027623615.1 Planctomycetota bacterium
TCCGGGCTGCCACTCCGTCAGGTGTGGCGCCAAACAACACCCACGCCTCCGCAGGAGGCGTAGGCGGCCCCAACGGGGTCGCTTAGCCCACACCTTCAGGTGCGGCGCCAACAACACTCACGCCTCCGAAGGAGGCGTAGGCGACCCCAACGGGGTCGCCTAGACTCGAGTCCTTGGAACGCGCGCCGGACGAGAAGCAGCGGACCCTGGTGGTCCGCGGCCTGTGGATCGTGCTCGGCCTGGTGTGCACCGGGCTGGGCGTGCTCGGCATCCTCTTGCCCGGGCTGCCCACCACCCCCTTCCTGATCCTGGCGGCGGCGTGCTTCGCGCGCAGCTCCCAGCGCCTCTACGCGTGGATCCTGAACCTCAAGGGCGTCGGCCCCGCGATCGAGGACTTCCGCGCCGGTCGCGGCGTGCCCGCGAAGACCAAGCTCACCGCGGTCGTCATGCTTTGGGCCGTCGTCGGACTGTCGATCGGCGTCGGCATGCCGGAGCACTGGTTCTGGCCGAGGGTCGGGCTGCTGGTGCTCGCCGGGATCGGCACCGTGACCGTCCTGTGCCTGAAGACCCGCGGGCCCGGGGAGCCTGACTGCCCTTTCACGGTACGCAGCGAGGACGCGCGGTACGATCGCCGCCATGAAGCTGCTCCCCGCCCTGCTGCTGCTCAGCCCTCCCGCGCTCGCCCAGGAGCCCACGCTCGCCCAGGAGCCCGTCACCTGGATCACGACCCAGCTCGAGACGCAGATCGCGCGCGAGACCTTCACCCTGACCGAGGACGGCTGGCGCTCGCAGGTCGACATCGACGTGCCCGGACAGAAGCTCAGCTTCACCTGCCAGTACCGGGAGGCGCAGGACGGCCGGCACTGGATCGCCGAGCGGCTGGGCACGGGCGGGATCGACGTGCTCCTCGCGGACGGCAGGGTCAAGGGCAAGACCTTCCCTGGCGGCCCGGCGATCGACTTCGAGGTGCCGGAGCACGACGGCACGGTGATCTTCTTCGAGAACCTGGCCTTCGGCTGCTTCTATCAGCTCAGCCGCGAGCTGATCGGGGAGGCGCGCGCGGGAACGCTCGAGGCGGGTGAGACGATCCAGGCAGTGCTCGCGAGCGCGAGCCTGACCCTCGACTTCACCCTGACCGGCTTCGAGCATCTGGACGACGGACGCTGGTCCTTCGCGATCGACTTCCCGCCGGGGCTCGAGATGAAGTGGACCTGCGAACCGAGCGGGCTCCCCATCCGCATCGAGGTCCCGGCCCAGCGCCTGGTCGTGACGCGTGATGGCGCCGTGGTCGACCCCGCGGCGGGCGCCCTCTCAGCCGTCGACCGTGGGGACTGGCGCAGCCTGCTGTCCCAGCCGACCCACGCGGTCCTGATCGAGGAGAACCTGCGCGTGCCGATGCGTGACGGGAAGACGCTGGCGGCGGACGTGCACCGCCCCGACGCGGAGGGCAAGTTCCCCACCGTCCTCATTCGCACGCCCTACGACCGCAGGAACGAGGCCCTCGCGAACGGCGCGCGCTTCGCGAAGCGCGGCTACGCGGTGGTCGCTCAGGACGTGCGCGGACGCTTCGACTCGGAGGGCACCTTCTTCCCGTTGATCCACGAGGAGCGCGACGGCTCGGACACCCTCGACTGGATCGCGGAGCAGCCTTGGAGCGACGGCAACGTGGGCATGATCGGCGGCAGCTACGTCGGCTGGGTGCAGTGGTACGCGGCGAAGAGCGGCAACCCGCACCTGAAGGCGATCATCCCCCAGGTCTCGCCTCCGGACCCGGACCAGAACATCCCCTACGAGGGCGGCGTGTTCCTGCTGAGCTCGGCCTGGTGGGCCGGCGTGCTGACCCACATGGCCGCGGGCGGCGCGGGCATCCCCGACAAGGACTACGACGCGATCATGCCGACCCTCCCGCTGAACGACCTCGACGAGGCCTTCGGCTCGAGCGAGCCGTTCCTCGACGCATGGCTGGCGCACCCGCCGGACGACGAGGCGTACTGGGGCCCGCAGCGCTACCAGCCCTACCTGAAGGACATGAGCGTCCCGGCCCTGCACCTGACCGGCTGGTACGACGGTGACCAGCCCGGCGCCCTGCAGAATTTCCCCGTCATGCAGCGCCACGCGAAGACGCAGGAGGCGCGCGACGGCCAATTCCTGATCGTCGGTCCCTGGGGCCACGGCTTCAACGTGATGCGCAGGCTCGGCGACATCGACTTCGGAGACGAGGCGCTCGTCGACCTGACGGCGGTCGAGGTGCGCTTCTTCGACCGCTACCTCAAGGGCATCGACAACGGCGTCGAGCGGGACAAGCCGGTGTGGGTCTTCACCATGGGTGCGAACCGCTGGCACAACGAGGAGACCTGGCCGATCCCGGGCACGGCGTTCACGCCCCTGTACCTGGGCAGCGACGGCGACGCCCGCCGCCGGGACGGAGACGGCCACGCGCGCCTGGCGGCTGGTGGCGGCAGCGAGGAGTCCTCGGCCATCGAGTACGACCCGGCCTCGTTCCCCGATTTCATGGTCGACTGGACGGACACGACCGGGCAGGCGGCGACGAGGGACCTGGACACCCTCGAGGACAGAGCGGACAACCTCGAGTTCCTGTCGGCGCCGCTGGCGGCCCCGGTCGAGCTGACGGGCCCCTTCGAGGCGGTGCTGTACGTGACCTCGAGCGCGGCGGACGCGGACTTCACGGTCTCGGTCGTGCGCGTGGACGCGCGCGGTCGCGCGCGCGTCGTCGCCGGCGGCATCCAGCGCATGCGCTACCGCAACGGCCCCGACGAGCCGGTGCCGCCGGGTGAGGTGGCCAAGCTGACGGTGGACCTGTGGGCCTGCGGCCTGCGCTTCGACAAGGGCGACCGGATCCGGGTCGAGATCGCCTGCAGCGGGTTCCCCGGCTACGCCCGCAACCTCGGCACCCTCGATCCGATCGGGGCGGCGACCGAGCTGGTGACCGCGACGAACCGGGTGCTGCACACACAGGAGTTCCCGAGCCACGTGATCCTGCCGGTCGTCCCCCGGCCGGATGCCCCGGGGCTGCGCTTCGAGCGCTGATTCGCGGGACCGGGCCGCAACCCCAGGGGGCGCGCGCCGGTCCCCCCGGCGGGCGGGCGGGGGGGCGCGGCGGCCGCGCTGACCCAGGGACGTACGCGAACCAGGGGGCGACCAGGAATCGT
>JAQBVH010000667.1 GCA_027623615.1 Planctomycetota bacterium
GTCAGGTGTGGCGCCAAACAACACTCACGCCTCCGAAGGAGGCGTAGGCGGCCCCAACGGGGTCGCCTACGCCGCCTGCTCTCGGTCCTCAAGACCGCTCAGGAGAACGCGGGCTGGCGCGCCCGGGGCGGCGCCTTGCAGCCCTGTTCCCGTGCCAGGAGGGGGGCGACCGCTGGCGGGCCGGCACGGAGAACCTGAGCGGCGCCCCCTACTCCCAGGTGCGCATCACCTTCGTGTCGCAGATCTTCACCGGGCTCGCGCCGGAGTAGTCGGCCTTGGCGCTGAGCTGGCAGGACTGATCCGCCGCGCACGGGGCCCTCGCACCCGGGCCTCTCGCGAGGGTCCGGGCGCCTTGAGTCCGCCCCGTCCCGCCCGTGTAGCCTCCCCCCGGGGGCTCGGCTAAGGTAGTCGCCCGCTTCCGCGATGCGTGCTCCTCTAGCCATCCTCCTGCTCCTCTGCGCATGCTCCGGCCCCTCCACGATGCCGGTGGCGCCTCCCATGGTGGGGGTGGTCAACGCCTACCAGTCCGCGGCAGCGGTCGAGCTGCCCGAGCGGCCACCGCAGGACTGGGACGACCTGCGCAACGTGTTCGTGCTGTCCGAGCACATCGTTTCGGGCGGCGAGCCGCTGGGGCCCGAGGCCTTCCAGCGCATCGCGAGCTGGGGCGTGCGGACCGTGATCTCGGTCGATGGCAAGCGGCCGGACGCCGAGAACGCCGCGGCCGCCGGCCTGCGCACGGTGCACATTCCCGTGCAGTACAAGGGCCTGACGGCCGAGCAGCTCCTGCAGATCGCGAAGACCTACCGTGAGCTCGACGGGCCGTTCTACGTGCACTGCCTGCACGGGCGTCACCGCGGCCCGGCCGCTGCAGCAGTCGGGCGGCTGGTGCTCGACGGGGCCGACCGGGGAGAGGTCCTGGCCGAGATGCGCCAGTGGTGCGGGACCTCGCCCAAGTACGAGGGCCTCTATCGCACCCTGGCCAGCGCGCTCATCCCGTCGGCAGCCCAGACCTCGGCCCTGGCCTTCGACTTTCCCCAGGAGCACCGAGTGGGCAGCCTGCGTGAGGGCATGGTCGGCGCGAACCTGGCCTTCGACAACCTCGAGCTCCTGGCGGAGGGCGACTTCCAACCCAGCGCGGATCACCCCGACCTCGTCGCCCGGGCCGAGGCCACCACACTGCGCACCTTCTTGATCCACTGCGCGGCCGAGCCCGCCATGCGCGAGGGTCCCGAGGACCTGCGCGCCTGGATGGCAGCCTGCCTGGAGGGATCGGTCACGCTCGACGATCAGCTCGCGAGGCTCGCCAACGGCGATGCCGCTGCCCTGCAGCGCGCCCAGGACGCCTTCGCCCTGGTGTCCAGCAACTGCTCGGCGTGCCACCGGGTGTACCGGGACCGGTAGGTTCCCGCGCGGGGGCCGCAACCGCGACGTGAGGACTGCGGTCTCCCCGGGCGGCTAGGTCAACCTTCGAACAGGCCGCTCTGTCCCCTCACCTCGGTCAACGGGCGCAGGTGCGGGAAGGCCTCCACCAGCTCCGCGGGAGCCGGCACGGGTTGGCGGCCACCGAGCAGCCACTTGAGCTCGATCGCGTTGGCCAGCGCCTGGCCCTCGAAGTGATTGTTCGTCACCACGAAGGTCTCGTCGGTCTCCTTGGAGATCGCGTCCGCGCGGTAGGCCAACTCGCCGAGCTCGGGCGGGGTGTACAGGTAGTTGTAGCGGTCGTCCCGGCCTGCGCTCGAGCAGAACCAGTCCTTGTCGTTGCGCCCGTGCAGGCGCAGGTAGCCGATCGGTCCGGTGCAGCGGAAGCGCTTGGGCGGATGGTCCCAGGAGGCGGGGAGGTCGATGTGCGCCAGCGAGTAGCCGAGCCCCGCGACCTCCGACAGGGCCGGAGGATCGAACCAGGAGCGGTGGCGCACCTCGAGCACCTTGGGCAGTCCATCGAGCAGCCCCGCCAAGGTGCCCAGGCGGCGCACGTTCGCGGGCCCCTCGGCAAATCCGGCCGGGAACTGCACGAGCACGGCGGCGAGCAGTCCGCGTCGGCGCAGGGGTTCCACACCCGCGCGCCACTCGGTCATCTTCTGCTCCCACACGCCGTGGTCCTCGGGCACCGGCTCGTGGGTGAAGTCCTGCAGGAGCTTGGTCACGAAGCGGAAGCCCGGCTCGTCCTCGACCAGGCTCGCCCAGCGGGACGCGTGCTCGGCCCGCGGCAGGGTGTAGAAGGAGCTGTTCAGCTCGACGCAGTCGATGAACGGCGCCAGGAAGGCCAGGGGGTGGAAGCCGCGCGGCTTCGCGCGCGGGTAGACCCGCCCTTCCCAGTCCGGGTAGGACCACCCCGCAGGACCGACGAGGATCACCGCTTCTGTTCCCCCCCGTGCGGTAGCTCCTCCTCCGGTGCCCAGTCGCTCCAGTCCGGCTCGCGGCCGAGGTGCGCGAAGGCCTCCCTCTCGGCCGCCCGAATGCGAAGGCGGATCTCGCTCGAGGCCGCCACCAGCTCCTCCGGACTCGCCTTGCGTGGGACGAGGAAGGGCTCCTGGTAGCTGACCACCAGGTGCGCCCCGGGCTTGGGGACGGTGTAGTGATCCCAGCTCCCGAGAGACAGCGCGCGGTCGAAACCAACGCCGACGGGCAGCACCGGCGTGCCGGTGGCACGGGACAGGAATGCCAGGCCCGGGCTCATCGAGTGCATCGGACCCCGCGGCCCGTCCGGGGTGATTGCCACGTGCTTGCCAGACTCGAGGGTCGCGATCATCTGGCGCAGCGCACGCACGCCGCCCTTGCTCGAGGAGCCGCGGATGATCTCGTAGCCGAGCTGTCCGAGGATCGTGGTCGCCACGTTCCCGTCCTCGCTGGAGGAGACGAGCACCGCAGTCTGTTCCTGTCCGAAGAAGGGGGCTGCGGCGGCGCTGCGGCCATGCCAGAGCGCGATCAGGACCGGGCCCTGGGCCTCGAGGCTGCGGCGGTGCTCCGCGCCGAGCTCGGTGGCCGTGCACTTGCGGCCCACGTAGCGGATGTAGCGGGCGCCGAAGCGCACTGCCGCCCGGCGCGTCGCGCGCTGGCGGGCCTTGCGGATGCGATAGCGAAGGGTGCCGGGGCCGGGACGGGTCGAAGTGGGGCTCACTGCCCGACCAGGATATCGTCCCCCTTGCCGCCTTCGTCGATCCCGTTCCGG
>JAQBVH010000668.1 GCA_027623615.1 Planctomycetota bacterium
GGCTGGTCGAACCTCCCCGCCGGTGGGTTGATGAACGGGCGTGAGCTGCCCGCCTATCCGTTCCGGACGGACGGCTGGCCGATGACGCCGCACCAGTCGACGGGGTCGTACGTGCGCTCGAGAGACTAAGCTACGGCGCCCATGGATCTGCACTTCCTCGACTGGACCCTGATCATCGGCTATGCGCTCTTCGCCCTCGGCGTCGGGCTCTACTTCCGCAAGCGTGCCGGTGAGGACATCGAGGAGTTCTTCCTGTCGGGCCGCACGCTGCCCTGGTGGATCGCCGGCACGTCGATGGTCGCGACCACCTTCGCCAGCGACACGCCGCTGGTGATCTCCGGCTGGGTGCGCACCCACGGCATCTGGCAGAACTGGCAGTGGTGGACGACCGCCGTGGGCGGGATGGTGACGGTGTTCCTCTTCGCTCGTTACTGGCGGCGATGCAACGTGATGACCGCCGCCGAGCTGTCGGAGCTGCGCTACGGCGGCAGGGAGGCCAAGGTCCTGCGCGGCTTCCTCGGCGTCTACCAGGCGCTGATCACGAACACGATCATCCTCTGCTGGGTGATCGTGGCCGCGAAGAAGATCATGGCCGCGGTGTTCGGCGTCGACCCGACCATCGCGGTGATCGGGGCCTGCTCCCTCGCACTGGTCTACTCGGTCATGTCGGGCTTCTGGGGCGTGGTCGTCACCGACATCGTGCAGTTCGTGATGGCCATGGTCGGCGCGATCGTGCTGGCCGCCGTGGTCTGGGGCGAGGTCGGCGGGTCCACCGGCGTGCTCGCAGCGGCGGCCGCGGGCACGGGCGGCTTCAACGCGGACACGCTGAGCTTCTTCCCCACGGCGGGGACCGGGTCCCTGTTCGACGCCTCCTTCTGGACGGTCTCGATCGCCACGGTGTTCGTGTTCCTCGGGGTCCAGTGGTGGGCGTATGAATACGTCGACGGCGGCATCCTCGCCGTGCAGCGCATCTCGGCCGCCAAGAGCGAGCGCGACGGGATGCTGGCCTACCTCTGGTACGCGGTGGCGCACTTCGCCCTCCGACCGTGGCCCTGGATCATGGTCGGCATTGCCTCGCTGATCGTGTTCCCGCGCATCGAGATCACGAGCCCGGTGGCCGGCACGGTGGTCTCGGTGGAGGACCACGTCGTGCAGGTGCTGCCCGACGACCAGGAGGCGCCGCTCGAGTGGAACCTGCGCGAGCTGGGCCAGGACGATGATCCCGCCTGGTACCCGAGCCAGATCAAGGTGAAGGTCGGCAGCGACGAGAAGCCGACGAAGGTCAAGGCTGATGAGGTCATCGCGACCACCGACCCGGAGTCGGCGTACCTGTTCATGATGCGCCGCTTCCTCGGGCCGGGGCTGCTGGGCCTCGTCGTGGCGTCGCTCCTGGCTGCGTTCATGTCGACGATCGACACCCACGTGAACCTGGCCTCGTCCTTCTTCGTGAACGACGTCTACCGGCGCTTCCTCTCGACAGGGGCCAGCGACAAGCACTACGTGTTCGTCGCGCGACTGGCCAGCGCAGGCGTCCTGGCCATCGGCGGCTTCCTGGCCCTGCAAGCCGACTCGATCAGCTTCCTGTTCGGCTTCTTCATGTCCTTCCTCGCCGGCGTCGGGCCCGTCTACATCGCGCGCTGGCTCTGGTGGCGCGTGCGGGGGACGACCGAGATCGTGGCGATCCTGACCTCGAGCCTGGTCGCGACCTACCTGACCTTCGTGGAGCCCAAGGGCTGGGACATCCACGCGCTCTCGGAGGCGGGCGAGCTGACAGCAGCCGGACGTCTGTTGATCGTGGTGGCGGCTTCCCTGGCCACGATCGGCCTGTCGCTCCTGTTCACCAAGGCCCGCGATCCGCGTGACCTGGTCGGCTTCTACCGGCGCGTGCGGCCGATCGGCTGGTGGGGTCCGGTGCGCGCGCTCTGCCCGGACGTACCGTCCTCGCGGCCGGAGGTCATGCCGATCGTGGTGGGCTCGATCGCGGGCATCGGCATGATCTACGGCCTGCTCTTTGCGCTGGGCTCGTTCCTGCTCGCGAGGCCGACCAGTGGTCTGATCTGCGCGGGCGTGGCCGCGGTCTCGATCGCGTTCGTCGTGCGCTCGCTGCGTCAGCTGCGCGACACGACGGACGTCGACGCGAGCTCCTCGACGAAGAGCGGCACGGCGTAGTCGAGCCAGCGTCGTGGCCTGCTCGACAGGTAGCCGAGGTGGCCACCGTGGGCCTCGACGTGCAGCTTCACGGCGGTGCCGCGCGCAGCGTCGATCAAGCCCTGCACGGGGACAAAGGGGTCATCGGCGGCGGTCACGATGATGGTCGGCACCTCGACCTTCCCGAGGTGCGGCCCGGCCGAGCAGCGCCGGTAGTAGTCGTCCGCGTCCGCGAAGCCACCCTGGGCCGCCGTGAAGTGGTCGTCGAAGCCGCGCAAGCCGATACCACGCGGGAGGTCGGGTTCGCGCTCGAGCAGGCCCTGCTCCCAGCGCCGTCGGATCACGCGGCGCAGCCTGCGCACGAAGCGCCGCTCGTAGATCCGGTTCCAACCGCTGGCGATGGCATCCGAGCAGGCATTGAGGTCGAGGGGCGGGTTGACCGCGAGCACCGCGTTCGGCTTGGTCAACCCCGGATCGGCCAGGCTCAGCAGCAGCGCGTTGCCGGACAGCGACACCCCGAGGGCCACGTGCACCGCGTCCGGCTCCAGCTCGCGCCCCAGCGCCACGACGGCGGCCACGTCCTCCTTGCGCCCCGAGTGGTAGATCCCCCGCGCCAGCCCGTCCCCTTCCCCGCAGCCGCGGTGGTTCATGGCCAGCAGCGAGTGTCCCGCGCGGCGCAAGGCCGCGGCGATGCCGCTCACGTAGTCCGCGTCCGCGTCGCCGGTCATGCCGTGCATGATCGAGACGAGCACTCCCGTCGTGCCCCGCTCGTGGCGTGCGGTGAGTTGATCACCGTCGGACAACCGAATGCGGTGCCGCTCACCGGCGACCGGCGGCGCGGGCCACGCGAGCACGTGTCCTAGCAGGGTCTGTCGGTGCCCGCCGCGCGCCCACCAGGGCGGGCTGCAGGGCTCGAGGGCGTGAACGCGGGCCATGGGTCGGCGCGCATCCTAGTGGTGTGATTCACTCTGATGGGGCACTATCGACGGTTCGTACGGGATGCGCTGCAAGGCGCGCCG
>JAQBVH010000669.1 GCA_027623615.1 Planctomycetota bacterium
CTCCCGCGCGCGGAAGAGCCACTCGCGGCCGAGGACCTCGGCGCCCTCATCGCCTAGCTCCATCCAGAGCAGATGCCCTTGGTCGCCGAGGCACAGCACCTTGCCGTCGACGAGGAGCAGGCTGCCCTCCCCCACGCTGAAATCGCGGGTCAGCTCGCGGCCGCTGTAGACCACCTCCTCCTCCCAGCCGAGGGGCGTGCGCGTCAGCTCCTTGCCCGTGCGCGGGTCGATCGTCACCAGTTCGCCCGCGCGATCGGAGGTGCCTTCGATGGCCACCACGCTCGCGCCGAAGCGGAGCGGGTTCGAGAACTGCAGGCCCAGCCCGCGCCGGTCTTTCCAGAGCTCGGAGAACTCGCCCTCCTCCGCGCGGATCGCCGCCGCGCCGACCCCGTAGGACGAGGTCAGGAAGATGTCGTCGCCGACGACGAGCGGACACGCCGCGTTGACCGATGCCGTGGTGCGGCTACGGAAGGGATAGGCGAACGCCAGAGCGCCGTCCTCGGGATCGAGCACCATCAGCCCACCGGTCGGCGGCTGCGACTCGCCGCCGGTGATGACGAGCAGCCAGAGCTTTCCGCCCAGCACGCCCATCACGGGCGAGGCGCAGCTCGCCCCCCAATCCTCACCGGTCCCCCACAGGATGCGCCCCGTCGCCGCGTCGAAGCATGCCACCGATGGCCCGGGGACACCGACGTTGACGTAGATGCGGTCACCCACGACCAGTGGGCTCGCGACCACACCGAAGAACCCGACCCCCAGACCGAACTCCCTGGTCAGGTCCCGCTCCCAGCGCACGCGTCCTGTGGTCAGCTCGAGGCAGAGGAACTTGCCCTCGACCGAGTGCACGTAGACCCATCCGTCCGCGATGGTCGGCGTCGCTCGCGGGCCGGCGTCGCTGATGTAGCGCGCCCGGTAGTTGCAAGCGAGGCTACGGCGCCAGTAGCGCTGTCCGGTCTCGGCGTCCACACAATCGATGTGGGATGTGTTGCCCTGGCGGTGATGCAGGATCACGCGCCCCGACGCGACGACCGGCTGGGAGTAGCCCTCGCCGACCTCGATCTCCCACACGAGCCGCGGGCCGCGCTCGATCAGCCCGGACAAGGACTCGAGGCTCGTCCCGTCTCGGCGCGGTCCGAGGAACGTGGGCCAGTCCTCGGTCAGCGCAGCCTCCGCCAGGGGCGACGGAGCGCGATGCACGGTCAGTCCCTCGAACGCAGCTGCCTTTGGGGCCTCCACGGCGTCGAGGACGTTGACCTTGGGCGGCGCGGGATCCTCGAACTGGGCGTGGAGGCTCGAAGTCAGACCGAGGAGCAAGACGGCGGTGCGCATGGCCGCATCCTGTCACGGGCGCGCCGGGTGCGCCACGCTCCCGCGCTCAGTTGGTCTCGACGCTCACCGGCAGCTTGCTGACGTCGATGCGCCAGGACACGGTCGAGGCACGCACCTCGCTGCGGTTCGCCTCCGGCGGCCAGGCCTCGACGCCCGCGGGCAAGCCCAGCGCACCCTGCGAGTCGCCACACTCGAGCGCCAGGTCACCGGCGAGGGTGAAGCTCCAGTGCGAGCCCTTACGCGGGACGCCGTTGATGGTCGAGATCGTCATCCACCAGGCGGGGCCCTCGCCCGGTGCGGGTTGAGGCGGAGCGGCGCCGACCGGCGCCGCACGGCAATCGAGGCGTCACCCGTCGTAGTCGCGTCCCGTCACCCACTCGGGTGACCGTGCGCCGACGACCTGCATCCCGGGCAGGACGCGCAGCTCGACCCGCAGCTCGCCCTCACGCTCACCGACCTTGGCCGCACCGGTCAAGCTGACGAGCACGGCGCCATCGGCCACGGCCTGCGGCTGCTTCCAAGCGCGGCCGAGCAGGACCTGGTCCGTGCGCGGCGCCAGTCCAACCTCGGCGGCCTCGCACAGGGCCAGCGTGGCTTCCCAGAAGGGCTCGCCTGCGAGCTTGAGGGTGATGGGACCTCCGGCGGCGCCGCGGGCGTGAACCGGGAGCCCGCTAGCGTCCGCCAGCGCTCGGCAGGCCTCTGCCAACGAGGCCTCCTCGAGCTCCAGGGTCACCTTCGGGATTGGCGGACCGAGCTTGGGAACGGCCCGGGGCGCGGGGGCGTCCTGCAGGGCGCACGGCGCGAGGGTCAAGATCAGGGGTGCGAGCATGCCGATGGCTACGGCCCTCTCCGATCGGGCGCGAGCCGGAATCCTCTATTCGAAGGTCAGGTTCAGGGCGCTGGTCGTGTTCGAGGTCGCGGACGGATTCTGGTCGCGGTACCAGAGCTGGAAGTTCCAGCTCTCTCCCGGGTTGACCGTCACCTCGTCCGGCAGGTTGCCCAGGTCGACCGCGATCTGGAGGAAGTCGCCGGCGCCCGTGCTCTGCGCCTGGGTCACGAAGCGATGGATCGGGCTGCCCAGGCAGAGCACACCCTGGCTTCCGCCGAAGCCCGGCACGTGGGCCTGGGCGTCCGACATGAGCAGGTAGCCGAACTGGTTCGAGGGCAGGGGTTGCGCCAGGAAGGTCAGGTCGTCGTCCTCGATGGTCAGGCTGCCGCTGACCGTCAGGCGCGCGGCCATCCCGGTCGAGTTGACGCTCGAGGTGCAGTACTCGACGCCGAGTCCGGGGCAGTCGACGCCGACCCAGGTCCCCGGGTTGCCGAGGTCCCCACTGGACGAGGTCCACGAACCGTGGGCGTCCCCATCCGCGGCAAGGGTCCACAGGTAGGGATCGTCGAGGCCGAGGGCCTGCGTGCAGGGCGAGGCCGACGTGCCGTCCGCATCCACGCTGCCCGGGTAGTCGTCGGCGCCGAACGCCAGGCGGTCCTGCACGACGCCGGCTCCATCGAACAGGTAGATCGCGTCGTTGCTGCCGATCTTGGCCACGCTGTTGCCGCCGATGATCTTCACGCCGGACAGGGCCCAGTCGCTCTGGAAGGCTGCGGCGTCAGCCTCGGCCACGATCGCGGATTCGCCCGGCTGCAGGGTCCCGAAGGGGGAGAGATCGAAGACCCCGGCCATCCCGCTCTCGTCGTCGAGGCTCCAACCGCTGAGGTCGACGGGCTGCGCGCCCGTGTTCGTGACCTCGACGTACTCATCGTCATCCCCCGCGTAGAGGTATTCGGTGATGCGCACGCCGGCGCCGCCGAAGCTGACCACGTACTGATCCGGAGCCCAC
>JAQBVH010000670.1 GCA_027623615.1 Planctomycetota bacterium
CGCTGCGGCGGGCGTGACAACCCAGGCACCCCGGCCTCGGTCCACACCTCCGGCTTGGCCGCCGGAAGGAAGAGCTGATAGCGACCGTCGAGGAAGGGGGCCTTCTCGTCGTCCTTCTCGATCACCCCGTCGTGCAAGATCAGCTCGAGGCCTTTCCCCCTCGGGCGCACGCGCAGCTTGTCTGCGAACAGGCGCCGCACGACGCGACCACGCTTGTCCGTCTCGGCCAGGTGCACGTCGAGCAGGTCTCCGCCGAGCACGCCCCCCAGCGACACGAGTCGCCAGCGGCCGCTGGGCGAGTCACTGCGCAGACGTTCGTCGAGGACCAGACGCAGCTCGATCAGGTTCCAACGTCCGTCGTCGGGCGTCGGCAAGAGGTCCTCGGCGCGCAGGAGCTCCGGCAAGGACTCGATCCACGGGCCAGGGTCGACGCCGGGCAGGTGGACCCGGCGCGTGCCACCGCGGCCGCTGCCTTCCTCCTCGGGCGGACCGAAGGGAACGCGCACCCCACCGTGACTCTCCCAACCGATCTCGAAGACCAGGGCCACGCTGCGACCCGACCGGCTCTCCTCGAGCCGGAAGCGGTCCGCGGCGAGGGTGCCGATCATGCGCCCCCGGTCGTCGAGCAAGCGCACGACCACAGGGCCAGCCCAGCCGTCGTTCAGCACTCCCATCTCGAGCACGTCCATCGTGAACACGTGCTCGGCCATCAGCAGCGCATTGAGGTCGTGGCGCGCCAGTTCCGAGCGCGCCGCCGCCTGACGGGCGGCCTCCGCCTCGAAGGCCTCGGCGGCGTCGAAGGCCTGCTGGATCTCGGGCTCGGGCAGGAACAGCGGGCGCTTCGGCATGCCCACGCTCTCAGGCACCGCGAGCTCGGTGATCGCCCGCATGTACTCGGACCACTGCTGCTGCTGAGCAAGCCGACGCTCCTGCACCTGCGACAGCTCCGTCCGCAAGCGGCCGACTTCAAGGCGCGACTCATCGCGCTCCCCACGCAGGGTCGCGACCTCACGCTCCAGGTCGACGATGCGTTGGCGCAGCTCGGCCACCTCGTCGTTCTTGGCCGGCGCCGGGGGAACGAGGTCGAGCTCCTGCGCTGCCTTGGATCCCGGCACCGCGCGCGAGGAAGCACCCGCAGCCGAGGCAACGCCCCAGCCCGCGAGCAACGCCGCAAGCACGCTGGCCAGCGTCCAGAGTGAACGGCTCATCGAGCATCTCCGCGATCGAGGGTTGCCAGGGTGCGCGGGACGTCGGTGCTGGCGATGCGCGTGGCGCTCAGATCGCAGCGCAGGTCTCCGATTTCGAGGCGCGCTCCGGCGCCCGGAGCGGTTCCCCAGAGGACGAGGGTGAGGGACTCGCCCGGCGCGAGGGGCTCGGCCGGTAGCGCGAGCAGCGCATGCAAGGGGTCGGCAGCGCGGCCCTCGAGCAGGCGGGGCACGTCACCCCGCAGGGGTCGCAGCTGCGCGCCTGCGCCGTCGCGCACCACCACCTGCGCGAGGGGGAGGTCCGGCGCCGACGCCCCGGGCGCCGCGTAGCGCAGCTCGAGCTGCCAGGGCTGGCCCTCGCCCGGGGACAGCAACTCGGCGAACACTTCCTGATCGAAGGCCTGACGCCTGGCATCCGCATGCAGGGGCATGAGCCGGACGTCGAGCTGAGCGCCGGAGACCGAGGCGACGCCTCGCCAGCCCGCGACCTCGAGGCCGGTGGTCTCCGCCGGGGGCGCGGGGGTCGCTCCGCCGTCGCGCTCGCGGCCGTGGCGCATCCAGAGCAGTACGCACACGAACACGAGGACGGGCAGGATCAGGACAACCGGCCCGGGTCCGCGAGGCGGACCGAGGTCGAGGTCACCAGAATCAAACTCGCTGGGGTCGTGGGCGCTCACAGGTTCGACGCGCCGGAGACCAGCGCGTTCGAGGGACGACCAGGGCTACTCGTCCTTGTCCCAGTTCTCGTTTTTGTTCTTGTTCCACCAGCGGCGCCACTCGGGCGGCTGGCGTTCGTCGTGACCCGAGAGGACCTGCAGGGTGGTCACCATCGAGGCTGCGATCACGTCGTAGCGCTCGCGGGCGATGATGTCCTGGGAGTCGGCCTGCCAGGTGTTGTAGACGCCGGTGAGGATCTGGAGGATGTCCTCGAAGATCACCTTGCGCTCCTTCTCCTTCAGGTGCACGAAGTTGCCCAGGGCCTCGGCCGCGGCGGCCTGGATCAGGGCCTCGTGGTGGGAGAGCAAGTCGAGCAGCGGCTTGACGCCCTTCTCGTCCTTGGTCTTGCCCAGGGAGCGGATCAGGGTTGCCTGGAGGTCGAGGTCCTTCTTGTGGGACTTGTGCCCGATCCAGCTGGTGAGGATCTTCACGCTCTCCGGTCCCATGTCCCCCAGGGCGGTACCGGCCGCGAGGAAGAGCTTGTTGTCGAGGACGCCGTCAATCTCCTTACGGTTCTCCTTGAGGCAGCTGCCAACCTCCTTGGCGATCAGCGCGCGGTCCTTCAGGCCGCTCTTCTCGAACTCGCCGAGGAGCTTGTCGATCACGACGATGGCCTCGACGTCCTCCTTGCCACGCTGCTTGACGTGGTCCTTCATGGTGCCGACCAACTCCTTGACCTCGTCCCGCTTGTCGGGAAGGTCCTTGGGGTCGTCCTGGGTCAGGACCACCGTCGCCGCAGGGAGGCTGACGGGGGCGGGGGCGGGGGCTGTGGAGATGGCCCCCAGGGTCAAGAGCAGCGTGTTGAGCATGTCGATTCCTTCGTTGCGGCCCTCGGCACACGTCCGGGGACCATGAGGGTAGCAATTCCCGTGCGCGCTCCCGCTCATCGATCGGCCAGGTACCGTCCGGGTCGCAACTCCATTCCTCCCGTTCCCGTGGCCATGCCCCTCCGGGGCGTGCGGGATCGCCCACCCAGGGGTCGCAGGAACGCCCGGGCCTTCCCCGTCAGCCTTGCGTGAGGTCCGGTCCAAGGCCGGTGGCGTCGCCTTGGGGAGCCAGGGCCCGGGCCAACAGTGTCCCCTTCAGGCGTGACTCCCGTTCCTCCTCGGAGGCCACGGAGGCCCAGGTGATCCCGCCGCCAACGCGCAGGGACACCTCGCCCGCCGAGGGCCCCTCGGTCGAGCGCCACTGGGCCGTTCGAATCAGGATGTTCCAGAGGGCGTGTCCGCGGTGGTC
>JAQBVH010000671.1 GCA_027623615.1 Planctomycetota bacterium
AGTGTTGTTTGGCTGCCACACCTGACGGTGTGGCAGCCCGAAGCGAGCACCTGTGGCCCGGAGCGAGCACCTGTGGCGCACGTTCCTAGCCCGCGCGAGGGTCGCTACGCTTCCGAAGCTGGTGTGGCAACCCCCGGCAGGTCCCCTCGCTTCGCCGGCCCGGGCCGCGGGCTGCGGGGTACCCGGACCTGGAAGCGCGCACCTCCGGAGGGCGAGCTGCCGACCACGATGGCGCCCCCGTGCGCCTCGACCGCCTGACGCGCCAGCGCCAGGCCGAGGCCATAGCCGGCCCGATGGTCGCGCCTCGCCCGACCCCGTGGAAGGGCTCGAAGATTCCCTACCGGTCCTCCTCGGGGACCCCGGGACCCGCGCCGTCCCACGGTGATCGTGACGTCGTCGCCGCTCCCCGTGAGGCGCACCTCCACGACCGCGCCCTCCGGCGAGAAGCTGATGGCGTTGCCGACGATGTCGCGCACGACCAGGACCAGGGACTCACGGTCGCCCTCGGACTCGAGCTGCAGGTGCACGTTCTGCTGCGCCCCGCGCCGGCGCTCCCGCTCGAGCCGCAGGTCCAGTCCCAGCGCACGACACCCGCGTCGACCAGGCGGGCGGCGAGGGTGGCGGTCATCGCCCTGGTGCAGGAGCCGAGGTGCCACAGGTCGTCCGGTCCGGCAGGTACCTCGCCGCCGCTCTTGCGCACGCCAGCGACCCCGCTGCCGGTGATCTGGCCGTCCTGCATCTGGAGGCAGGCGAGGGCGGGGACGCCGTGCTCCTCGAGCAGCGGCTCGAGCAGGGGCGAGAGGTCCCGCGGGCCTGCCTGCGCGATCCCGAGGTCGTCGAGCGTGACCTTCTGGAAGACGAGGTAGCCCTGGGAGGACTCGTAGAGCACACCGACGGCGCCCGCACCGGCCGGGGCGAGGCAGGAGTAGCCGCCGAAGACCTCGTCGAGCAACACGTGCTGCTCGCTGGGCCAGGTGAGCCCTTCGTCCGTGCTGGCCTTGAGCGTCAGCCGCTGTCGTTCGCTGCGGTGCGCGGGGTTGGCGAAGACGAGCGTACCGTCCTCGAGTCGAATCAGACTGGCCATGCAGACGGGCTCGGGCAGCAGGTCCGCGCGGTGGTCGGAGGGGTGCGACGCCCACGTGGCGCCGCGGTCCTTGGAGACCGCTACCGCACGCCCGTTGGTGTCGCCCCTGTCGCGCCGGTTGCGGTTGTCGCGCATGTTCAGCATCCACGTCCCACCGCCCAGCTCGACCAGCGCCGCCTCGGTCGTGTCGTGACCGGCGGGGGTGTCGACGTAGCGCCAGGTCACGCCGCGGTCCTCGGAGATCATCACCGACGAGAACGTGTTCTGGTCCGCGTCCCGTCCGCCGGCGGGGATGGCGAGGGTGCCGTCCTGCAAGGTGATGCCGTTGCCCGGCGCCGGCGCGGCCAGGTACCACGCGGGGTCCTTGACCTGTTCGGTGAGGTTGATCGGCTCGGACCAGGTCACCCCGTCGTCGTCGCTGGTCGCCATGACGAACTGCGCGGTCTCCTCGGGAGTGAGCCCGGGCCCCGAGCCGCGCTTGCCCCGTCGCCACTGGTGGGACCAGAGCTGCGAGTCCTCGGTCAGGTCCTCCTCGAGCGCGCCCTCCTCCGTGCGCACGCCGTACATCCAGCAGCCGAACACGAACAGGCGCCCGGTCTCGCGGTCGACCAGGAGGCACGCATCGGAGACCCCGTTGAACTTCTCGGGCAGCTCGCCCCAGGTGCCGAGGTCGAGGCCGACGCGCATGGGTCCCCAGGTCGCGCCGCCGTCCGTCGAGCGCGAGATGCCGATGTCGATGTCGCCCTGCAGGTCCCGCTGCCCGTCACGCCGGACGTCGTAGGCGGCGACAAGGCTGCCGGCGTTCGTGCGCACGAGGGCGGGGATGCGGTACCCGAGCGAGCCGTCGTCGCCGCGGTGACGGACGCGCACGCCGGGCCGCAGCACGGTCGCCGCGACGCCGGCCGGCTCCAGGGCGCCGGCCTGGGTCTCGAGCGCGCGCACCTCTAGCGGCAGCTTGCTGGTCAGGTCGAGATCGGCAGCGACTCCGGCCAGCAGCCAGAGGCTGTGCTCGCCCTCGGGCACCTCGATCGGGTCCCAGCTGAAGGCGCGCTCGCCCGCGGGAGCACCTTGCTCCTCGCGATACCCGCGGAGGAGCTCGACCTGCTCAGGGTCGACGCGACGCTCGTCGGAGTAGGCCAACGCGAACCTGGAGAACGACTCCGAGCAGGCAAGGCGTAGCCCGGTGAGCGTGACCGGTCCCTGCACACGCAGGCGCGCGACAGGGTTGAGGTCGCGGTTGGTGAGGACGGGCACGACCTCGTGCTCGACCGTGAACCTCGCCTGCGGCGCGTAGCGCTGCACCTCGCCCCGGTCCATGACGCTCACGCCCGAGTCGACCAAGCGCTTGCGCAGGGGTGCGAGCTGAGGGAAGGGCACGTGCATCGCGACCACGTGCCGGGCGGCGATCTGCTCCTCGATCAGCTTCTGGCCCGGCCCGCCGTCCAGGTACCAGTAGGGCACGAGCGCCACGTCGATGTTGCGAGCGGGCAGGTCGAGGGCCGCGAAAGCGACAGGGTCAGGGACGGCGTCGCCCAGATGAAGGAAGCGCACGCCTCCGACCTCGATCACGTGACCGATGTTCTGGACGCCGGGGAAACGTTGGCCGTGGGAGAGTCGGAAGCAGAAGACCGGGACGCCGGCGGGCTCGGCCTCGAGCTGCTCACCCTCCTCGAGGTCTTGACCGGTGATCCGTGAAGCATCTACGCCGGCGTCGGTCAGAAAGGTCGCCGCCTGGTCCGAGGAGAACACCTGCGTGTCCGGGGAGGCGGCCAGGAACGTGGCCGCCAGCTCGGGCTGGAAGTGATCGCGGTGGATGTGGCTGACCAGCGCCAGGTCGACCGCGTCGAAGGGCGCCTCGGCTGCTTGCATGCGCTCGAGGGCCTCCGCGGTCAGCGCGGGGTAACCGACGTACGGCTTGCCCACCCAGGCATCGATCAGGACCGTGTGTGCCTCGGATCGGATCAGGAAGCCCTCATTGGCGAGGTGGACCAGCTCCGCTTGGGAGAAGGCTGACGTCGACAGCGCGAACAGGGAGAGGATCGTGGCCCGCATGCGCCTG
>JAQBVH010000672.1 GCA_027623615.1 Planctomycetota bacterium
GGACCAGGCGATCACCGGCCGATCCCCGTGGGCGGCCAACACATCGAAGAGGCGCAGGCGGTTCAGCAGGATGCCGACGTGCCCTCCCGCGATCGCGAGCAGGCCGGCGCCCGCGAGCAGGTCGGCCACCTCGGACCGGTGGCGCTGCACGCTCGGGCGCGGGTCGGCCCAGGCCTCGGCGGCGAAGTCCGCCTCGACGGCCGCGACCCGGGACAGGTGATGTTCGTCGAGCCCGCGCACCGCCTCGATCGCATGCTCGATCTCCGGATCGAGGAGCGCCGCATCGCCGCCGCCGCGTCGCTTGCGCAGGAGGTCGCGTGCCCCCTGGAGCGCCGCATGCAGGCGCGGCCGGTGCACGTCGGACAGCTCACGCATGCGGTCGCGCCGCCGCAAGAAGGCCTGGTGCACCTCGGGTTCCTGGGCGAAGACCTCTTCGGCGCGGGGGAACAGGCACAGGTTGACCGTCCGCCCCGACAGGTGCTCGTCGAGCTCCGCGTCCTCATCCTCGCGCTCCTCCCAGCCGGCGGTGACGGTCGCCACGGCCCCCGTCACGCCGAGGGCCTCGACAGTCTCACGCAGGGTGGGCCGCAGCCGCTGCGGTCCGAGCAACACCAGAGGTGCGGACATCAGTCGGCGTAGAGACGCACTTCGGTCGACACCCGGTTCGCCAGCTGCAAGGTTGCGTCCAGGTCTGGGTGCCGAATGACGATCCAGCCGTCGCCCTCGACGACCCTGCGCCAGTCCTTGCGCGGGGCACCGATCGGGTTGAGGTCGACCACGGGAAAATGCTCGCCGTACTCGGCCAGCAGCGGGCCGAGCCCCTCGAGGCGCGTGATGCGATCGCCGCCACCCTCGGAGCGCTTGAAGACCACCGCCGCGTTCTGGTTGGGTGCGGCCGGTTGGCTGAAGCGCTGGTAGCACACCGCCTCCGCCCACCCGGCGAACAGGTCGGTGCCGTAGGCCACGTTCATACCGTGGGTCAGCCGGCCACCTGGGGAGCGGGCGCCGATCTCGCCGAAGACCGCCTCGCCGTCGGGCGTGAGGAACCACTCCATGTGGGTGAAGCCGGTCTCGAACTCGAGGGCCTTGAGGACGCCGTGGCCCAGCTCGACGCCCGGTCGCAGCTCGTCGCGCTCGAGGTCTCGCATGCAGATCGCCTGGGGACTGATCCAAGCATTGAGGCGCATGACCAGGGGCTTGGGCCGGTACCAGGCCACGTTCTGGAAGGCGGGCGTGCCCTGGATGCTGACCGTGTCGTAGGTGAACTCCTCACCCTCGATGAACTCCTCGACCGAGACCTCGTCGATGTGACCGAGCACCTCGAGGGCTTGCTCCAGGTCCTGCGGCGAGTGCAGCGGATAGGTGTCCGCCGAGCCGGCGCCGGCGATGGGCTTGATGATCAGCGGGTAGCCGAAGCGCTCCGCGACCTCGCGACACTCTGCTTGCGTGCGCGCGCGAGCGTGCTTGGGGGTGCGCAGCCCCGCGCGATCGAGGACCTGCTTCATCAGCTCCTTGTCCCGGAACGCGTGGGCGGACTCGATCGACAGGCCCGGCGCGCCGAGGGCCTGGCGCATCCTCGCGGCCAGCACCACGCCGGGCTCCCAGAGGCACTCGACCCGGTCGACCTCGCGGCCGCCGAGCCATTGGCGGACCTGCTCGATCGTGGCGTCCTCGTCCCACAGGTCGCGCACCTGCAGGTACGCGGTCAGGGCCTCGCGGCAGCTCTGGGGCAGGCCGCCCTGGGGCTGATCTCCCACCCCGAGCACCCGCGCGCCGACCGCCGCGAGTCCACGGGTGAAGTGGGGCATGTCACCGGGGAAGCCCGGCGAGATCATCAGCACGGTGACGGTCATGTGGACAACTCCACGCGAATGCACTCGACGGCGCGGCGCAGGCCCTCTTCGACCACGGCCGTGTCGGGGTCGCGCAGGATGAGATAGCCCTCACCCTCGTAGCTCGAGGCCTTGGGTTGGCCAGGCTTCGGCAGCTTGGCTTCGACGACCAGGTCGCCGAGCTCGCGCTGGGCAGCCTCGAGGCCATGCACGGCACCGACCCGGTCGCCGACGCCCTGTCCGCGCAGGTAGGCTGCGCCCGTGGCGTAGACCCGCTTGGGCGCCTCGAAGCGCTCGAAGACGCTGACCTCGGCCCAAGCCGAATAGAAGTCGCGCTCGTGGGCCCAGGACATGAGCGAGGTGAACTGCGCCCCGGGCGGGCGCGCGGCGACCTCGGACAGGGCGATCGAACCATCGGGCCGGCGGAACCACTCCATGTGAGAGAGGCCGGTGAACATGCCCAGCACCTGCAGGGCGCGCGTGCCGGCTGCGCGGATGTCGTCGTACTCAGGCCCGTCGATCTCCCGCGGCAGGAGCACGTTCCACTGGATCCACGGGCTCTCCATGACCTCGAGCGGCGTGGGCCGGTAGCACGAGATCGAGTGGAACACCGGCAGGCCGCCGATGGTGACCGCGTCGAAGCTGTGCTCCTCGCCCGTCAAGAACTCCTCCAGCAGGATCGGGTGCTCGGGGCTCGGCGGCGCCACGCGAAAGTACGAGCGCAGCTGCTCGACCGTGTCGACCCGGAAGGTGGCCTTGGCGCCGGCGCCATCGGGCGGCTTGGCGACCAGGGGCAGGCACTCCTCCGCGAAGGACAAGGCCTGCTCAGGGCTCGTGGCCAGGAAGTGGCGCGCGCAGGGCAGGTCACCCCTGCGCAGCAGGGTCTTCATGCGCGCCTTGTCGCGGAAGTTCTTGGCGGTCTCGTAGGCCATGCCGCGGATGCGCAGGCGCTCGCGCACGAGGGCCAGGGTCTCCTGGAGCTGCTCGAGGATGCCGACGAGGGCATGCACCTCGCCCCCGAGCTGGGCGCCCACCTGGCGCACGCCGGCAGCGAGCTGGTCCGCGTCGAGGGCGTCCCCGACACGTTCGTAGGCCACGGTCTTGGCTCGCAGCGCCTCGGGAAAACCCGCGGCCTCCTGCTGGCTGATCAGACCGAAGCGTACCCCCTCAAGATTCGCCACGGCTTGGGCGAAGCGCAGGGTGCTCTCGAGGGCGAAGGGGGCGACGAAGACAACGTTGGGCAAGTGGAGGAACCTCGACGTCGATTCTAGGGAAGCCTCGGGGGGGGGCGAGGCGGGGGGGGGG
>JAQBVH010000673.1 GCA_027623615.1 Planctomycetota bacterium
CGAGGAGCTGCAGGAGCGCTTCGGTCGCGCGTACCTGTTCAGCGCCCACGACCTGGCCGTCGTGCGTCACATCTGCCAGCGCATCGCGGTCATGTACCTGGGACGCATCGTCGAGGTCGCGCAGCGGGACCAGCTCTTCGCTACCCCCGGGCACCCTTACACGCGGGCGCTGCTCTCGGCGATCCCCCACCCGGACCCGGTCCTCGAGCGCACGCGCGCGCGGATCGTGCTCGAGGGCGATGTACCCTCGCCCCTCGACCCGCCGCCGGGCTGCACCTTCCACCCGCGCTGCCCCGAGCGCGTCAAGGTCGGTGCGCGCTGCGCGAGCGAGACGCCCGAGCTCGTGCAGCTCGACGACGGTCGTCACCGCGCCTGTCACCTCGAGATCACGAACCCGCTCCCCACGCCCTGATGTACGTCGGCAGCAACGTCACCGTGATGGTCGCGGATCTGGACCGCGCCGTGCGCTGGTACACCGAGACGGTCGGGCTGACGCTCGGCTTTCGCGCCGCCGACGAGTGGGCGGAGATCCAGGGACCGAACCTGACGATCGGCCTGCACCAGGCGGGGGAGAGCGGGCCACAACCCAGCGCGAGCGAGTCGATCTCGATCGGGCTGCAGGTGGTGGACTTCGCGCAAGCTCTGGGCCGTCTGCAGACGGCGGGCGTCGTCTTCGAAGGCAAGCCGGTCGAGGACGGACCCGTGCGCCTGGCGTTCTTCCGGGACCCGGACGGCACGCAGCTCTACGTCTGTCAGGCCGTGCGCTGAGCTGATCGCCCTAGCTTCGAATGCAGGCCATCCGCGCCCCCGGAAAACCCAGGAAAGGTCCAGCTTTCGGGTTACCCCGGGCGTATCAGGGGCCTAGATGCGAGTGCCGGTACGGCCTCTGGCAGGCAGCCGTACCGGCATGAAGATTGCCTCGGGGGCGTGTGGGAAGTTCCCTCCCACGCGTCCCCACTCCTTTTGAGGAGAACCACGCCCGTTGTATCAGGGCACTCCCTTAGCAGGGCGGGCAAACAGACAGTTCTGTTACGGCTCCTTGAGGAGGGTGTCGAGGAGATGTCCAGGGGTGCCGTGGAAGCGCCGGAGGGGTAAGAGGCTCACTCACCCATGGCATGAGGGAGGGGCCTGATCGCAAGGTCGGCTCCTGGTGCCGGGCACAGGGGGGCCTGGGGCGAGCGCGAGGTCCGGAGATACCGACCAGGCCTGGGCCCCCCCCCACGGACCCAACATCGTTTCGGGAGATGTCGGCCTCCGACCGATCGAGACCGCGTGCGCGGTGACACGGATGACATCGCTTCGTCCTGGTCGCCCGCGAGGGTCGAACTCGGTTGCGGGCGAGGATTCTCCGCGCCGCGATCCCAAGGGGGCGAGACGGTGCGGAGAAAGGTCGCCCCCAATCAAGTTGGGCTCGGCCGAGAACGGCGAGGTCGGCATCGCGAGGGCACGCGCCATCGAGCCGACATCCCCCGCTACTCCTCAGCCGTCAGTCCCCGGCGCTCTCCCCGTGCTCCCCACCGGCATACCCGAGCCCCTCCAGACCAGCGAGTTCGGCCTCGGAAACAGGCATCGTGCGTCCCGCGCCCACCCGGCGCGCGAGGTCCGACTCACAGCGCGTGCGGTAGTCCTCGAGAGCCTGCGCCAGCTCTCGCAGGCGCGCCGGGTCCGCGCCGGCGTACTCGCTCACGGCCTCTGGCCCGAACGCGTCGGAGAAGTACTCCACCTCGACCGCTCCGTCCCCCTTGCGGGTCGACCAGATCAGCTTCTCGCCGTCGTCGACGACCGCGTAGCGCCGCCAGGCCCCGCGCGCGTGCAGCTCCGCGAAGCTGCGCTGCGACGAGGGGACTCCTGCGAGCAGGGCCTGCCCGGGGCCGTCGTATGCCGCGG
Source organism: Planctomycetota bacterium (assembly GCA_027623615.1). Lineage (GTDB taxonomy): Bacteria > Planctomycetota > UBA1135 > UBA1135 > JALWOP01. Next base: position 1,888 of record JAQBVH010000673.1, read on the forward strand.
GCGAGGCTCCGGCCAGGGCCAGCAGCGTCGGGTAGAGGTCGACCGCGTCCGTCAGGTGCTCGACGCGGCGCGCCTCGATCCCCGCGCCGGCGATCACGAGCGGCACGTGGAGCTGCTCCGCGTAGAGGGTCGAGCCGTGTTCGAAGCCCCCGTGCTCGTAGAACTCCTCCCCGTGGTCGGAGGTCACGATCAGCAACGCTCCCGGGTGGTCCCGGCGTAGCCGCGACCACAGATCGGCCAGGCGCCGGTCGGTGGCCAGGATCGAGTTGTCGTAGGCCGCCACCGCGGCCTCGAGCGTTTCGAAGTCTTCGAGCCTCCGGGCCGAGAGCGCCTCGCGGTCGATCGGTGTCCCCCCGTCCGACGTGCGGGGCGCCGTGAAGGCACGCGCAGCGGCTGGGGCCGCGTACTGGTGCACCGCCATCAGGTGCAGCCAGGCGAAGACCGGCGCCGACTGGGCCTCGAGCTGCTCGAGGGCGTACTCGACGGCGGACTGGTCCGCGTCCCCCACCACATCGATCGCGGTCGCGTCCTCGAGGAAGACGTACTCGTCGAAGCCCTGATCGAAGCCCCAGCGGGCGGTCAGGTTGTAGTTGGTGACGTGCGCGCAGGTGAAGTAGCCCTCCTCGGCCAGGGCCTCCGCCAGGGTGTGGTGCTCCGCGGCCAGGACCTCGACCGTCGGCGCGGAGCCGGGCTGCGGGCGATGCAGGAACTGGCCCAGGCGCGCCCCGTGGGCCGATGGCGCGAGGCCGGTCCAGAGGGTGCCCATCGAGGGCTTGGTCCAGCTCGCGTTGCAAAGGTGCCGCGTGAAAGAGACCCCCTCGGCCGCGATGGCCTCCAGGGCCGGGGTCGTCGGCCGGTCGTACCCGTGCAGGCTGGTGTGATCCGCGCGCAGGGTGTCGATGCAGACGACGACCAGGTCGGGGCGTGAGTCCCCAGCTTCCACGTCGCCGCCGCAGCCCGTGAGCAGGGTACAGACGGCGAGCGGCGGGGCGAGGAGAGAGCGTGCGCGGGAGAGCACGGCCCCAGTCTAGTCGCGGGACGGTCGGGTGGGCGCCCCGGTTGCGGGAGCGATCACCCGTAGCGCCCCCGGAAGCAATTCGATCGAGAGTTCCCTGCAGCGCCCCATCGAGTCCCCGTCCGCCTGCCAGGGGAACGGCTCGTCCGAACGCAGCCGCAAGCGGACCGTCCGCCCGTAGTCCGCGTGGGCCTGGGTAAGGCGGCGCCGACGGAACGCGGAACACAGCGCC
>JAQBVH010000674.1 GCA_027623615.1 Planctomycetota bacterium
GCTCCCCCGGCAAGAGCTGCAAGGGCAGCGGCGGGATCCAGGAGCGCAAGGAGATCGACATCGACATCCCTTCGGGCGTCGAGGAAGGCATGCGCGTGCGCGTCACCGGCGAGGGCGACGCGGGACCGGTCGGTGGACAACGCGGCGACCTGTACGTGTTGATCCGCGAGTCGGAGCACAAGGTGTTCCAGCGCTCCGGTCCCGACGTGCTGACCGAGGTGCCCTTCTCCTTCAGCCAGCTGGCCCTGGGGGACAAGGTCGAGATTCCAACCCTGCGCGGCAAGGTCGAGATGACCGTGCCCAGCGGCACCCCGAGCGGCAAGGTCTTCCGCCTGCGCGGCCAGGGTTTGCCGCGCGTCGAGGGTCAGGCACGCGGTGATCAGCTCGTGCGCGTCTTCGTTCAGGTGCCGACCAAGCTCACTGATCGTCAGGAGGAGCTCCTGGTGGAGTTCGGAGAGATCGAGGCCAGCCAGAGCGGCAAGAAGTCGTTCTTCGAGCGGGCCGTGGATTACTTCGCCAAGAGATGACGACGATGCCCAAGAACATGAACAAGGACGAAGAGCCCGAGGTTGAGGAGCAGTTCGCGGACGAGGACGCCCCGGAGGCGGAGATCGTCGAGGAGCCGCCCCTCGATCCGTTCGCCAAGGCGGAGCAAGATCGGGACGAGTACCTGGTCAACTGGCAGCGAGCGCGTGCCGACTTTCAAAACCTGAAGCGGCGCACCCTCGAGGACATCGAGTCCGCGATCAGTCGCGAGCGGTCGAACCTTCTCGAAGAGACACTGACGATCCTCGACTACCTCGACATGGCCCTCGCCTCGCCCTGCGACAGTCAGGACGCGCAGAACCTGCAGATCGGTGTGCAGATGACCCGCGACCAGCTCTGGCAGATGCTCGAGCGCCAGTCGGTCAAGCCGATCACCGCCAAGGGCGTCTTCGACCCTAGCCAGCAGCAAGCGGTGGCGACGGTCACGTCTGCGGAAGTCGAGCCCGGCACGGTCGTCGAGGTCGTGCGCCAGGGCTACACGATTGGCGGACGGGTCCTGCGCCACGCCCAGGTCAAGGTGGCCGCCGCGCCCGAACCCGACATCGAAGGGCAGGACCCCTTGCCTGCCGCAGATTCGCCCGCAGAGGACGCCTGATGCCGACCTACGACTATGTCTGCGAAGCCTGTGGCCACGCGCTGGAACTGTTCCAGTCGATGAGCGAGAGCCCCAAGCGCAAGTGCCCCGAGTGCAGCAAGCTCAAGCTCAAGCGCTTGATCGGAACGGGCGCCGGGTTCGTGTTCAAGGGCGCGGGGTTCTACCAGACCGACTACCGCAGCGAGTCGTACAAGAAGGGCGAGCAGGAGGCCAAGGGTGAGGGCAAGCAGTCCGACACCAAGCAGTCCGACACCAAGCAGTCCGACACCAAGCAGTCCGACACCAAGCAGTCCGACACCAAGAAGTCGGATGCCAAGTCCTCGGAGAAGTCCTCGGAGAAGTCCTCGGAGAAGTCCTCGGAGAAGCCCGCGAGTCCGTCCTCGTCTTCGAAGGATTCGAAGGGCTCGAAGAACAAGGACTGACCCCGCACCCATGCCCTGGTGCGGGGGGCAGATGACCCAGGCTGCGACACCGTAGGACTTCCCTGCAGGGCAGGTGGAGGTGCGCCTTCCCGCGATCCAAGACGCACCTTCGAGGTCGAGGTCCTGGTCGGGCAGACGGCCGAGGTCGATTTGCAGGGCCTCGCGAGCGAGCCCCGGCTCAGCGCCCGAGAAAGAGCTCCTCGATCAGGTCCGCGATCACGGGCTCGTCGTGGTGGCCGATGACCCGGTCCGCGACCTCGCGCAGCTCGCGCATGCCGCTGCCCATCGCGACGCCGAGGCCGGCGGCCTCGATCATCGGCGTGTCGTTGGTTGCATCCCCCACCGCGACGACCCGCTCCGAGGTGATGCCGTAGGTCTCGCGCAGGACGCGCAGGGCCTCGGCCTTGCCCGCGCAAGGCGGATGAACGTCGACGGCGTGGTGGCGACTCTCCCGGTGGCGGGGCAAGACCGACAGAGGAAAGTGAGTCACGTAGAGCGGTCGCCCGACGCGCTCCTCGACCTCCGCCGCGAGCACGCCCGAGTCTGCGTGCCGATCCGACACGAAGGTCACCCGGATCACGTACTCCAGCGAGCGATCCAGTGCCTCGACGAACTCGACCCCGTGGAGTCCGTCCAGGGCGGAGCGTGCTTGCTCCAGGTTCGGCACGCAGGCGATCTTGCGGCCCGCCGTCATCACGACGGTCAGGTCACCCGTCTGGTCCGCGTGGTCGTAGAGCGCGTCGAGGGTCACCCCCGAGAGGGTGCGCTCCTCGATCAAGCGGTCCTGCTTAGGGCAGTACACGGCCGCGCCGTTGAACAGCACCGCGCGCGTGTCGAGGTCGAGCTCGTTCAGGACGTCGAGCGCGGACATGTAGGAGCGACCCGTGACGACCATCACGCGCACCCCGGCCTCCCGGGCGGCGTGCAGCGCCTCCAGGTTCCTGGGCAGGATGCGCTCGTTCGAGTCGAGCAGGGTCCCGTCCAGGTCGAGCAAGAGGGCGTCGTAGGAGCGTGCGATCACTGCGAGATCCTACTCGGCGGGCCTGCACGATTTCTCCGGCACGCCGAGATCTAGAGGTCGAGCTCGACCTCGCTCACCCGTTCCGCCACGACCTCGACCGTCGTCTCCCAGAGCAGCTGCTGGGCATCGCGCATGTCATAGACCTGGAGGGTCCAGACACCGGCGGCCAACGCGTCCACGCTACGGGGGCGGTTGCCCCACATGTTGGTGTTGCGGTTCAGGGACTTGCCCTCCGCCTGCTCCATCGACAGCCTGATCTGGTACGACGCATTCTGGCGCCCCGACGGCAGGCGTAGGGTGATGCGACCGGCAGGCTCCACTTCGAGGTCCACCCCCGAGCGCACCTCGTCCGGCGCGAGCTCGATGCCAGTGACGACCCCGCGGGTGGAGAAGGCGCCGCTCGTCGAGACGGTCAGCTCGACCCCCGTCGCCACACCCTCGACCCGGTAGCGCCCGTTCGCGTCGGTCTCGAGCTGGCGGCGGCTGCCCTCCCAGTCGGGCTGCAGCTGGCCGCTGTCGTCCTCGACCAGGGTCGAGCCGCCG
>JAQBVH010000675.1 GCA_027623615.1 Planctomycetota bacterium
CTCGAGCAAGCGCACCGCGCCGAGCGCAACGCGGCTGTCGCGGCGGCGAGCATCCTGGCCCGGGCGGAGTTCCTGCTGCGCCTGCGGGAGCTCTCCGAACGCTACGAGGTCGAGCTGCGCAAGGGCGCCGGCGCCCCGACCGACAAGGCGGCGCTCCAGTTCGCCCACCAGCACGGTCGCGACGCCCTGGGCGAGGTCGCCAAGCTGCACTTCAAGAACACCCTGAAGCTCGAGGCGCGGCTGTGAGCGTGGTCGGCGACCTCACCTGGGTCGCGGGCACGGGCAACCGCTTCGCGCTGCACGACGCGCTGCGCTTCGGCGTGCTCGAGGATCCCGCGTCGCTGGCGCGCGAGCTCTCGTCGGACGAGCGCCGCCCCGACGGCCTGCTCGTGGTCGACCGCGACGAGGCCGGTCGGCTGCGCATGACGATCTACAACCGCGACGGCAGCCGCCCCCAGGCCTGCGGCAACGGCCTGCGCTGCGTGGCCTGGTACGGCGTGCGCGCGGGTCATGCGCAGGCGGGCGTCGAGTTCCCGATCGCCACGGACGCGGGGGTGCGCCGCGCGCTGGTCGCCGGTGAGCCGCGGGTCTCGATGGGCGCCGGACAGCGCGTGGCAGAGCACGCGCTGGACCTCGGGGGCGCGCTCGTGACCGGCCACGAGTGCGACCTCGGCAATCCGCACCTGGTGATCGTGCGCGACGCGCTACGCGACGAGGATGTGCTCACCTGGGGACCGGCCCTCCAGGAGCGCTTCCCCGCTGGCATCAACGTCGAGTTCGTGGTCGTCCACCCGGACCGCTTCGAGGCCCGCGTCTGGGAGCGCGGCGTCGGCGAGACGGCCGCCTGCGGCACGGGCGCCTGCGCGATCGCCCTGGCCCTCGCCAATACCCTGCCCGCCGCCGTAGACCTCCCCGGCGGCCGCCTGACGATCGACATGGCGGACGGCGAACTGTGGTTGTCGGGCGCCGTCGAAGAGCTCGCATAGCCCGCGAACGGGAGGAAGGTGACAGGCACCGTACTCCGGGCGCGGAGCTGGGCGTCACGCCTACGAGGCCACGAAGGCGAAGGCATCGATCATCGTCATGGTCGCGTCATTCTCCTCTTCCACGTGCGAACCAGTCGGTGCGGTACGTCTCACCAAGCTCCTCGAGCATTCGCTCCAGCCCTGTTCGCACAGCCTGCATGCGGCGCGCCCCCAGGCCCTCGAGGAGCCTCGACTCGACCTGTCCTCCCAGGTCGGTGATGTCGCGCGCGAGCCCCTGACCCTTGCGCGTAAGCCGCACGAGCTTCGCGCGACCGTCCGCGGGGTCGGGCACGCGCTCCAGGTACCCGTCGGCCTCGAGTTCGGCGACGAGGCTGCCCATCGACTGCTTGGTGATCTCCGCACGTCGCGCCAGCTCCGTGAGGCGCGTTCCACCACGGTCCAACCCGCGGAACACCTGCGCGGCCGAAGGGCGGATCGTTCGGTGGCCGCGCGCGATCAGGCCTGCGGTCACCTCACGGTTGATCGCCAGGCGGACCTTGCCCATCAGCGCGCCAAGGCCGCGGCGCTGATCTTCAGGTCGACGGGTTTGCGCCATGTAGTCAGTCTACCTTACTATTGAGGCATGAGCAACTCCACCGAGCGCCCGTCCCTCGCACGCGTCCTGGGCTCACTGGGAGTTGCAGCGGTCGTGTTCTGGATCGGCTACGAATGGCTGGACCCCGCGCCGCTGTCGAGCGCAACCGGGATCGGCCTCGGGCTCTTGGGCCTCTGGATCGGGCGCGCTCCGGGCCTGCGCCAAGCATGGACCGGCCTCCTGTTGGGCCTCGCGATCGGTGTCGCCGGTCACGCGCGCGTGCACGCCACTGGTGGCAGTCCACACCCCGATGAAGGGCTCTTCTTGCACTTCGGCGCGGACTTCCTGCGCGGAGGTAGCGTCGCGCTGCCAGCGATCATGCTCGCCTGGCTGGTCACCGCCCGCAGGACTGCGGCGAGCTAGCTGTCCTGTCCGTCACGCCGGTATTCCAGCCGTAGAATCACGGCGTGGGTTTCCTCTTCCACATCGTCCTGGCCGTCATGGTGCTCGGCGCCGCGCAAGCTGGCCTGGGCTTCGCGAGTGTGCCGTGGACCTGGGCGCTGGGGCTGCTTGCGGCGCCGCGCGTCCTGGCTGGGCTCTCGAGTCAGGTCGGGCGAGGGGGCCGGTTCCGGGTCACGGCGCTGCTGCTGCGCCTGACCGCGGTCTCGGCGCCGCTCACGTATGGGCTGCTCGTGCTCGGCACGGACTGGCTCGAGGCCCTGCGCGGCTGGACCGGCGCGGAGCTGAGCGCGGAGACCTGGCCCGAGTTCGCCCTGTTCGCCGCCTTCGCGCCCTACGTCCTGCTGCAGGTGCTCGCCCTCGACGCGGACATCCGCGCGACCACCCCTCCTGGCAACCTGCGCAGGCGCGCGTTCAGCTTTCAGGTGCGCATGTTCTTCGCGGCCCTCGTGCCTCTGACGCTCTACGCCTACGTGTCCGCGCAGGTGGGCGTGATCGAGCCCCTGCGCGTCCAGGTGCAGGAGGTCGGGCTCGTCCACGCGGGCTTTTTGATCCTCCTGCTCGGCTCGGTCGCGCTCCTGTTGCCGGTGATGCTGACCAGCGCGTGGGACACGGTCACGATGCCGCCGTCACCCCAGCGGGAGCTGCTCGAGGCGGTCGCGCTGCGCGCCGGCTTCCGGCCGCGCGACGTGCGCGTCTGGCGCACCGGCAACCTGATGTCGAACGCGGCGATCGTCGGCATGGGGGACCGCCGTGTGGTGCTCTTCAGCGATTCGCTGCTCGCGAGCTTGCCGCCGCGGGAGCTGGCAGCGGTCTACGGCCACGAGATCGGGCACGCCAAGCGCCGCCACGTCGGAGTGTTCCTGACCTGGACCCTCGGCTTCTTCCTCGGTGCCGATTGGCTGGCGACCGCGGTCGCTCCCGAGAGCGAGTGGATCGCGGGCGGCATCCTGCTCGGCGCCCTGGTCGCCTGGGGCGTGGGCTTCGGCTGGCTCTCACGGCGCTGCGAGCTTGAGGCGGACCTCTTCAGCCTCGAGTTGCTGCAGGACCCGGCCGCGATGACGATGGCCCTCGAGCGGGTCTGGGGCCGCGGTCCCGACGCGGCGG
>JAQBVH010000676.1 GCA_027623615.1 Planctomycetota bacterium
GAGACTGCCGAAACCCGGCGGCTTCGGGAACGCGATCCCACGTTCCAGGCCTGTGCTCCCTCGTCCAGCGAGCACGGAGCGGGGTACGTTTCGTTGGCGCCGAGGCTCCAGCGACGCGCCCCCCAGCCCCATGGATGCCCGTCGACTCCTCCTCCGCATGTGCACCCGGCACCAGCTCGCCTACAGCGACGCCTCCCGGCTGCTGCCGCTCATCGAGCGTGCGCTGACCTCCCCCAACCACGTGCGGGATCGGATCCTCGTTCTGGTGGAGAACAACCTGGCCCGCAAGGCCACGGGGAACGCGGCCCGCACCACTGAACAGGTGCACCGGGACCTCGATGAGGAGGTGCTCGTCTCCGTCACCCGAGTGCTCCACAACTGGACCCCGACCTCGAAGGTGCTCGACCTCGGTCAGGTGCTGCCCGGGCTGTTCCCCGGGGACTTCGACATGAGTGAGCTGGAGGACTAGAGCCGGGCGACCCCCTCGGGGCCGCCTACGCCCCGCGCAGCTGGTGAGAGAGTGAAGAGAACGGGGCCGCTCCGAGGATTCGGAGCGGCCCCGTGTTCCTTGGCCAGGGGGACCGGGGCTTCAGCACAGGATCAGCGGCGACGGCGGCCGAGCCGCTCGATCGTCGCCTCGAGGCGGTCGATGCGCTCGTGGAGCTCTTCGATCTCCTCGAGCAGCTCGTCGACATCCTCGTCGTCGTCAACCTCGTGCTCCGTCATCCCGCGGAAGTCGAAGCCGCGCAGGGTGCCGGAGCCGCCGAGGAACAGGCGGTTGCGAGCGCCATCGCGGCGCTCTTGGTTGCCGAAGCGCGAGCGCAAGCGCTCGCCGAGGCCGCGGGCATCAAGGCCCAACATGCCGTGGGAGCCGTCGATCTCGATGTCGATCTCGCCCAGGTGCTGCTTGAGCAGCCCGTGGATCGCGTCGGCGTGGTCACCGCCACCGTGGATGCCGTGGGCCTTCAGGGCTTCGGCGAGGTGCTTGTGCAGGCCCTTGGCGTCAAGGCCGATCGAGGCGCCGTGGCCGTTGTCGGTCCGGATGCGGAGAAGGGCACGGCCCCTGGCGCCGTCCGGACCGCGGAACTCGAAGATCCCGTGCTGGCCGTGAGCGTCGTCATTGTGACCGTCATGGTCATGGGCCTCGTGCTCATGCTCGTCGTGGTCGTCGGTCATGTGCAGGACATGGTTGCGACCGATGCGCGTCGTCCAGACTCCCTCGGGCATGTCGCCGCCCTGGTGGGCCTCGGCGATCCACTTGCCGACCGCGCCACCCTGGCCGTCGCCCCTGATGATCACCTTCCGGACGTCCTTCTCGACGTCGTGACCACCATCGCCATCCTTGCGGATGCGGATCTGGCGCTTGCCACCGTCGCCGAGGCCATGCAGCTGCACGTTGTGCTCCTCGAGGAGCCGTCGCACGTGCTCGGGCAGGTCGTCGCCGCCGAAGGCAAACTCTTCGACGTCCTCGTTGCCGTTGATGCTGGTCTTGATGACGACCCGGCCGTTGCCTACGGCGCCGCCGTGGGCGCGGTGGATCTCCACGTCATGGTCGTGACTGGTGTCAGCACCCTCGCTGCGGACGCGCATGCGGCGGACGCCGTCGCCCGTGTCAGCGTGCTCGTGGAGCCGCTCGCGGATGTGGTCGGGGATACCTTCGCCGTCGCCGAAGCTGTACTCCTCGACCGACTCCTCACCGTTCTCGACGCGCTTGACCACCACGCGGCGCTTGCCCTGGGCGTGGTCGTCGGCGTCGTGCTGGTGGCCGCTGGTGGCGTCGAAGAAGAAGCCCTGGGAGGGCTCCGCCGTGGCGTCGACCCGCACGGTGATGTGTCTGTCTCCCTGGCTGGCGTCGGGGCTCAAGCGCAACATGCGGCCACCCTGGCCGCCTTGGGCCTTGAAGACGTGCACGCCGTGACCGTCCCCGGAGCCATCACCGACGATGGTGATCGTCCCTTTGGTGACGTCGTCGAGCTCGATCGCGCCGCTGTGGCCGTGAAGGACCACGCGGCGCTCGTCACCCTCGGGCGTGGCCAGAGCAATGTGACGACGCATCCCGTGGGACTCGCCGCCCTCGATCTCCTGCAGGACGACGTCCTTGACGTGGGCGCGCAGCTCGTTGAAGTCGTCGCCGTCGTGCTGGAGTTGGATCCGGCCGCGGGCGGGCAGCTCGATCTCCTCCTCGATCTCCTCGGGCTCTTCAGCGCCGCCCTCGATCGCCTCGAGGGTCATGAGCTTGATCTTGGTCTTCTTGAGCTTGTCGCTGTCCTTGCGGGCGTAGACGACCTTGACGGTGTCACCAGCTTCGAGGCTCTGGAGGTACTCGGTGATGCCCTCCTCCTTGGTCGACTTGCCGTTCACGGAGACAATCGTGTCGCCTTCCTTCAGGCCTGCCTTGGCCGCGCCGCTGCCAGGCAGGACGCCGAGGACGTTGAGGCCGCCCTCGAGGCTCATCTGAACGCCGAGGTAGCCGCGCTCGCCGCCTTCGTCGTCGGCGAGGTAGCCCAGCGCGGACAGCTCGGACAGGATCTCGTCGTCGCCTTCGATCGCCACGTCGACCACGGGGAGCGCCAGGTCGATGTTCAGGCCGGCGAGGTCCGCGCTGTCGAGCACCTCGTAGTCGCCTGCGCCATTGACCTTGATCGCGATGTGGCCGCCCAGCTCGGAGAGGTCGAGGTCCTTCAGGAGCTCCTGCAGGTCGACGCCCAGTTCCAGGCCTTCGACGCTGATGGTCAGGTCTTGGAGCTCGACCTGGAGCTGCTTGATGTCCTCGTCGTCACCGGCAACGGAGAGCGCGGCCGGAAGGGCCGAGGGGCTGGCGGTGGCGGCGCACTCGCTGGCCGCACACCCGGTCGCGATCGCGACCGGGGCCGCCGAGGCGCAGGCGCTCGCGCAGGTGCCGTCGGCAGCCTTCACGAGGGCTACCGGGGCAGCCTTGCCGCTGGCACAGTCGCCAGCGACCACCCCAACAGGGGACGCCTTGGCCGTACAGGACTGGGTGCTGGCGCAGGCGCCGTCGTCTGCCTTGACGGAGACGACCACGGCCTTGGCCTTGGCCTGATCGCAGGCCTTGGATGCCTGACAGGTCTGGGGCGCGTCCTGGGCCGCTGCCGCGGCCGTCAGG
>JAQBVH010000677.1 GCA_027623615.1 Planctomycetota bacterium
GGTCCGTCGCACGCGCTCACTTCCCGTTGCGTCCGGACTTCGCCTCGCTCCAGGGCGAGGCGGAGCAGCTGGCCCGCGACGCGGTGTCCGGGGACACCAGCGCCGTGCGTCTGCTCGAGCGCTTCGGGGAGTCCGATCCGCGGGAGGCTCTGGCACGCTGGTACGGCCTCGCATCCTGGGCGCGGCTGGAGATCTCCTGCGCGCTGATCGACGCGATCTGGAGCGGCGACGTGGATGGCGTGGCGGGCGTGCTCGATGCGCGACCGGGTCTGCTGCACGAGCACGTTCGTGGGCAGACGGACAACTGGGGGCCGCCCTTGTCCTACGCGGCCAACGTGGGCGACCTGTCGTTGATCGCGCTGTGCATCGCGCGCGGAGCGCGGGATCTCCAGCACGCCTTCGGGCGAGCCTGCCTGCAGGGACACACGGACTGCGCCCGGTTCCTGCACGCTCAGGGCGCGCGACCCGCCGCTGGCGAGGTGATGGGACCTGCCGAGACCTTGAACCCGGATGGGCTGGCGCTCCTGATCGAGCTGGGTGCCGAGGTGGCGGACGAGCGCGGCCATGCGCTGGGCCCAATAGCCCTCGTCCTCGAGACCTACGCGCGCAACCCCGAGGGCAAGCATGCCTGCCTCGAGCTGCTCGAGGCGCAGGGCCTCGCCCTGCCCGACACGCCGCCCATGGCCGTGCACCGCGGTCGCCGCGACCTGCTCGAGAGACATGTGGCAGCGGACCCTGCGGTGCTCACCCGGACCTTCTCCCACGAGGAGGTTTGGCCGCGAGCGCTCGGCTGCCACAGCGACCGCAGCCTGGCCCTGCACGGCACTCCGATTGCCGGCGGGACGCTGCTGCACCTGTGCGTGGACTACGACGAGCTCGAGCTTGCGGTCTGGCTCCTCGAGCGCGGGGCCCCCGTCGACCAGCCAGCAGCCGTGGACGACGAGGGCTTCGGCGGCCACACGGCCCTCTTCGGCTGCGCCGTCTCCCAGCCCTACCGCGTCGGATGCCGGCGAGACCTCGCCTTCGCTTCGTTCCTGCTGGAGGCCGGGGCGGATCCGCTGCACCGCGCCTCGCTTCGCAAACGGCTGCGCTTCGTCGCTGACCAGACCGAGCACCGCTACCGCAACGTGACGGCCTGGGAGTGGGGGCAGCGCTTCCACGAACAGGCCTGGGTGCACCCGGAGGTCCTGACCCTCCTCGCGGAGCGGGGCGGTGGACCGGCGAAGTAGGATGCACCCATGCGCTTCGCTCTGACCGTCTGCGCCCTGCTCACGGCGTGCGCCACGCCCCCTCACCACGCGTTCGAGGAAGCCCCGCGCAGCACACACCGCTGCGTCGACCTCGTCGGCTGGACCGTGTGGGTGGACCCGCTGATGTTGCCCGGTGGCGCGAATGCAGAGGTGGGGGCACGTTGCCTCGACATGCTCGCGAATCACCTGGAGCGCCTCGAGGTCTTGCTCGTCGAGCCGCAGCTCGGCCGCATGCGCGACCTGGAGCTCTGGGTGGACTGGCAGCACCCCGAGCTCGTGAGCTTCCAGTACCACCCTGAGCTCGATTGGCTCGAGCGGCACGGACACGACCCGCGGCTGCATCAGAAGGTGCACCTGCCCAGGGCGCAGGACCTGCTCTCACGGCAGCAGATGGTCAAGCACCCCGCGGTGATCCTGCACGAGCTGGCGCACGCCTATCACGACCAGGTGCTGGGCTTCGACGAGCCGCGCATTCGCGCCGCCTACGCCGCGGCCAGGGAACGTGGCGACTACGCCCAGGTCCTCGACCACCGCGGGCGTACCGTGCGCCACTACGCCCTCACGGACCACAAGGAGTACTTTGCCGAGGCCACGGAGGCGTACTTCTACCGCAACGACTTCTTCCCGTTCGTGCGCGCGGAGCTGATGCAGTTCGATGCAGCCATCCACCGGATCCTGGTCGAGGTCTGGGGGCCCCTGCCGTGAACGGGTAACGCCTCCCCGTTCCAGCCCTGCAATGATGATAGCCACGCTGCTCCTCGCCCTCGCGCCGACCCTGGAGACGACCGACAGCCTCGTGCACGTGCGGACGCACGAGGCAGCGCACAAGCCCTGGGTGCGCTGCCTGGCCTACTCCTCCACTGGCTGCCTGGCCACGGGCGGCAGCGATCGGCGCCTCTGCGTGTGGGACGAGGACGGAGACCTCGTTCGCCGGGTGGAGATCCCCAATGGCGGCGCGTGACTCTGAATCCCCAGCCTGTCCTTCGGTCCGAAGGGCGATCGTCTGATCACGGGAAGCACCGACGGCATCGCGCGCGTGTGGCGCGTGGGGGAGGCCGAGCCCTGCGCGGTCCTGCGTGGCGGGCACGATGCCACGATCTACGGCGCCGCGCTGCACCCGACGCGGCAGCAGGCGGTGACCACCGACGCCGAGGGTCGCCTGGTCGTGTGGGACCTCGGCACGGGCGAGCGCCTGCGCACCCGCGAGCTTGGCGCCCGGGTGAACCAGCTGGCGTTCGATCCCGAGGGGCTGTGTCTCTACGCGGGCGGGGCTGATGGTGTGCACGTCTGGAACGCCCGCACGTGGAAACGTCTGGACAACCTGCCCGGCTGCGAAGAGACCGTCAACGCTGTGACCATCCATGCGCAGGGGGCTTTGCTCGCGGCGACCAGCGTCTCGGGGCAGGTGCTCGTCTGGACCCTCGACGACGGCAAGCTGCAGTGTTGCCTGCAGGGCCCGAAGGCGTGCTCGGTCGCGCTGCACCCTACCCGGCCCCTGCTGGCCAGCGGCTCCAAGGAGGGCGTGCTCAGCCTCTGGTCCCTCAAGGACGGTTCGCTGCTGCACGCGACGAGTGGCCACGAGGGCTCGGTCTACGCCCTCGACTTCTCGCCCAAGGGGCAGCTCGCCAGCGGCGGCGCCGACGGGAAGCTGCGCCTCTGGCGTGTTGCGGGCGCCGAGGAGTTCTAGTGGTGTGATTCACTCTTATGCGGCATGTCGATCGGCCCGTACGGGCTCGCTGCGGCGTCGCGCCTCCTCCGAGACTCGCAGAGGAGTCGCGTCGTCGGCGCGCCTTGCAGCGCATCCCGTACGAACCGTCGATAGTGCCCCATCAGAGTGAATCACACCACTAGCAGCGTCAGCACAG
>JAQBVH010000678.1 GCA_027623615.1 Planctomycetota bacterium
CCCGCTCGCCCAGGACGGTGGAATCCACAAGGACGAACGCTTCGGCTTCAAGTTCAAGCCGCCCAAGAAGTGGAACAGCATCGCGCTGAAGACCGACGAGGCCTGGCTGGTCGCCAAGTACGTCTCGGAGAAGGCGGACAGCTACCACGACAAGAACCTCGGCTACACCTACCTGCACAAGCCCGAGCTGATGGTGATCGCGTTCCAGCACGAGATCCAGGATCGCAAGCGCGAGGTCACCGAGGAGGAAGAGGACGGGGTCAAGGTCACCACGATCACGATCTCGAACCCCTACAAGGACTACGAGGACTTCCTCAAGCGCACCTACGCTGGCGGCGGCTGGTTCGTCGAGAAGACCAGCCTCGACGACGACAAGACCTACAAGGTCGGTGACCTCGAGTACGAGTGGTACGAGGTCAAGGTCGAGAAGGGCGCTCGCACCGGGCCCAAGCGCATCCTGACCTGGATCTTCAAGACCGAGGACATCGACTATGCGATGCAGACCGAGGTCCTGTACGACGAGTTCGACACGTACAAGAACACCCTCGAGCGCAGCCTGAAGTCCTTCGTGGAGATCGAGCGCAACGGCGAGCTCCTTCCGAAGGGCGGCGCAACCACCGGCGCCGTCCGCATCACGCGCCGCGAACTCACCAGCGGCACCCCCAAGGAGCGCCGCACGGTGCGCATGAAGTCCCAGCGCGAGCTGCAGGACAAGGCGATCGCCGGGCTACCGGAGGACTGGGACCACAGCTACCACGGGGACGTCCTGGTGCTGAACCACAACCAGTCCAAGTGGAGCCAGCGCCTCGGTGACCACGCCGAGCAGTACTTGAAGTGGATCGAGAAGACGTTCGACTACTACGGCAAGGGCGAATACGCCCGGGCGCCCGTCATCCGCGTCTGCGAGAACCAGGAAGAGGAGAACGCCTTCTCGCGTGGCGCTGTCTCCGGCTCCGGCGGCAACATGGTGTACGTCTTCCCGGGTAGCGAGATCACGACCCACAAGGACGACGCGGGCTTCATCGGGTTCGAGGTCGGCTGGGTCAACCGCATGATCCTCAGCCTGTGGTTGGCCGAGCGGGACGAGGACCTGACCTCCGCCCTGCCCGAGTGGATCCGCACGGGCCTGTTCTCCTACGTCGACGGAGCGCGCGCGGACGGTCGCAATATCGACTTCCGCGTGGACCAGTGGGCGAAGGACGGCGCCCGCCTGGCCGTCTCAAAGGGGACCGCCAGCTCGCCGCGGGACATCATCGGCTACACCCGCGAGGAGTTCCGGGCGGACACCGGCGGCGGGGCGAGCGCCTCCGCCTACTTCGGGCGCTCGGCCCAATCCGCGATGCTCGTCCGCTTCCTCCTGTCCAATGAGTCCCGCCGCTGCAAGCAGGCCAAGGACCTCCTGGAGAAGTACCTCCTGACCGTCAAAGAGGTCGTAGACGAGATCAAGGGGAAGGAAAAGGACACCTGGGAAGCCTCCGCTGCGCCGCAGACCGAAGAAGAAGAGGCTGAGATGGCCAAGGCCCGCAACGGCCGCTGGCAGGCCCGCGAGAAGGAGCTCATGGACGAGACCTTCGATCGTGTCTTCGGCGAGTGGTCCGACAGGGACTGGGAGTCCTTCGAGAAGGCCTTCTTCGACTGGCTGTAGGGGGCTTCCGCATGAGAGCCACCACCTGGACCTACGCCGCGACGGCCGCCATGCTGCTGGCCGTCGCGGCCCCTGCGGACACCCTCCTGACCAAGGACGGGCGCGTCATCGACGGCCCGAAGATGGAGCGCACCGCGGACACGGTCGTCATCCACTTCGAGAACGGTAAGGTGACCGTGCCCATGGAGCTCGTCAAGGACGTGTTCCTCGAGAGCGACACCGAAGAGCTGCCGAAGGGCGAGCGCCGTCGGATCGAGAAGCAACTCGAGGAGGACCGCGCGCGAGTCCTCGAGTCCCAGCTCCACAAGGAGTGGCGCAACCGGTACGAGGTGAAGACCAAGAACTTCATCTGGCAGTACACCCTTCCGGACCACATCGGGCAGGCGCTCCAGACGCGCTTCGAGACCTACTTCGACCACTTCAAGAAGCTCTGGCGCATCAAGATCAACAAGCGCGACCCGCGCTTCACCGATGCCCGGCTGCCGGTGAACTTCTACCGCACGGCCGCCCAGTACCAGCAGGTGGCCGGCGCCTCCCCGGGCGCCCTGGCTTTCTACCGTTTCGTGAAGCCGGTCGACCTGAACGCGTTCTACGACCGCATCGACCCCGAGGGCACCGAGATGGTGCTCTACCACGAGCTCTCCCACCACATGCAGCACCTGGTGGAGGAGAACTTCACCTACCCCCACTGGCCGGGTGAGGGCGTGGCCGAGTACTACGGCGCCTCCCTCTACCGCGAGGACAAGAAGAAGCTCGACATCGGCCTCTCCCAGGACGGGCGGCTGGCGGAGGTCAAGAACGACGTCAGCCTCGACAAGTACTTGAGCGTGCGCGAGATCGTCACCAAGCCCGCGTACACGGACTACACCTGGGGCTGGGCGCTGGTGCACTTCTTCAAGAGCGACCCCAAGATGTCGAAGGCCTTCGACACCTACTTCCTGGGGCTCGCGCGGGACCGCGGCGTGAAGCGCGTGCCCTACGCCTTCGGGTTCATGACCGTGGAGGGCGAGGAGTCCCTGCGCTTCCTGCTCGAGTGCCTCGACCTCCAGCCTGAGGATCTCCCCGACCTCGACCAGCGCTTCCACGACTACGTGATGAACACGCTGAAGTTCGAGTCGGCCCTGGCCAAGGAGAAGGCCGCCATCTCCGCCATGCGCACCGGCAAGCGCCTACGCGCGGAGCGCCTCTTCAAGGAGGCCCTGGAGGAGGGCGAGCTCACCGCGAACGGGTACTACCAGTACGCGACGATGGTGCGCTGGTCCGACAAGGGCAAGGCCAAGAGCATGTTCCGCAAGGCCATCGAGGTGGACCCCCTGGTCGGCACCTTCTATTACGACCTGGGTCGGCTCCTGGAGGACGACGACGCCGACGAGTCCAAGCGGCTCAAGGCGCTCGCCCTCGAGCTCGACCCTGAGGTCGACAGCTTCGCCATCGACATTCGCATCGAGGCCAGCGCGGACGACGAGTAG
>JAQBVH010000679.1 GCA_027623615.1 Planctomycetota bacterium
CGGTGACCGTGAAGCTCGCGCCATGCTGGTCGACCGCCGTGCTCCCCAAGGGCACGATCGAGCGCAGCGTGACCGTCTGGGCCACGGCAGGGACGGTCAGGAGCAGGCTGAGGGGGAGACGCACGACTTCATCCTATCCCGCGGGTGCAACCCTCGGCCCAGCGCCGCGGCCCCCAGAAGGGCGGGAGGGGGTTTGGGATGGTCCTGCACGTTTCTGGGACCTGGCGGCACGAGCCCCCGGCCGGATCCCGTACCGATAGACCCCCCCGGAGAACCCCATGAAGCTCGAGACCACCCACCACCTGCCCGTCCCCCTCGACCGAGCCTTCGCCTACGCCACCGACTTCGAGCACATCGCCGAGCGCGTGACCGCGATCACGGCCTGCGAAGTCCTGACCCCTGGTCCGGTCGGCACCGGCACACGCTTCCGTGAGACGCGCATCGTCTTCGGCAAGAAGACCGCGACCGAGACCATGGAGATCGCAGCCTTCGACCCGCCGAACTCCTATGCGGTCGACTGCGACTCCCACGGTTGCCGCTACCGCACCGACTTCACCTTCACTGCGGAAGGTGACGGTACCCGCGTCGATTTGGTGTTCGTCGCCGAGCCCTACACCACCGGCGCCAAGATCCTGGGCTTCCTCTTCAAGGGCATGCTGAAGAAGTGTCTGATCGCGATCACCCAGGACCTCGACGAGCTCGCCGCAGCGATCCGACAGGAGGAAGGCGCGTCGACCGCTAGTTGAAGTCGTACACGTACGACAAGCGTTCCTTGTTCAGAATCGCGTAGGGCATCTCGAGGACCGCCTTGAGGTCGGCGTCACCCTGATCCTTGAACCCGCGCAGCTTGGGCTCGCGCATCACGAAGAAGCGGCGCGTGGCCTTGTCGCTGACCTCGTACGAGTTCGGACGGATCGAGCCGGCGACCTCGACGTTCAGGTTGCCGGTGTAGAAGACGCGCACGCGCTGGAGCGTGCCCTCCTGCTCGCGCGCCAGCTCGCGACGATCCTGATCACCAGCCTCGTCGAGGAACTCGTGCGCCATCAACACCTCGTCCACGTTCATGTGGAGCAGGGGCGTGTGAATGCGCTCCTTCGACTTGAGGTCGATCAGCGTCACGTCGCGGATGCGCAGGAAGTACTTGCGGTGCTCGTCGAGGAGCTTGCTCAGGCGCGTGTACTTGTTCTCCACGTTCCCCTTGATGAGGAACGCGTCGGTCAGGAAGAGGTCCGAGCAGAGGGTGAGCATCCGGTGTTTCCAGGCGGTTCGTCGGTGTCCAACCCGCCCCTCACGGCTCCGACCAGGTGGAGGGATCCGGTGACGAGCACCCAGCCTCCTTCGGTCACAGCGGCGGCGGCGGTGGACATCGCGTCCTCCGGCGAGTCACAGGCGATGGCCTCGAGACCCTGGGCGACCGACCTGGCCGCCAGCTCGTCCGCTGACCACTGCCGCTCCCCTACGGAGGTGCAGTGAACCCTATCGACCCTGGCACTCAGGGCCTTGAGCATGGCCTCCACGTCCTTGTCCCTACCGAGGCTCAAGACAGCGACACAACTTCCCGTCAGATCGCTGCGCCCCGCCAGATCCGCCAGGACGGCCGTGAGGCTCGAGGCCACGTGCGCCCCATCGAGCACGACCGGAACGCCCCGGTAGGAAGCGTTTTCCATTCGTCCCGGCAGGGCGGCAGAGCGGCGCCACGCCGGCACATCCACCCCAGCATCCCGGTCTAGGCGCGCCAGCACCCCGAGGGCCAGGGCGACGTTGGTCTCGATCAGGCTCTGGCGCCGGGGCACCCAGTCGACCGCGCAGCCGACCGCGGCGGCCCGGCTCGCGATCGCGCGCCCGGCCTCGCCGGTCCGGTCGACGCCGCAGACGCAAGGCACCCCCTCCTTGAGGATGCCGGCCTTCTCCCCCGCGATCGCCGCGAGGGTGCCTCCCAGGACCTCGGTGTGCTCCAGATCGATCGAGGTGATCGCCGTCACCGCCGGCTGCACCGCGTTGGTCGAGTCGAGGCGTCCCCCCAGCCCGACCTCGACCACCGCCCAGCCCACCCGGGCCTCGGCGAAGGCCAGCAGCGCCGTGGCCGTCATCAGATCGAACCAGGTGGCGCCGCCGGCGTCCGCACCCTCTCGCTCAGCATTCTCGACCACCTCGAGGGCCCGGATCAGGGCCCGCGCGAAGGGGGCATCCTCGATCGGCGCGCCGTCCAGGCGGATCCGCTCGTGGATGCGCTGGACGTGGGGACTCGTGTAGAGACCGACGCGCTCGCCCTGTCGCGCGAGGGCGCATGCGACCAGGGACGCGACGGATCCCTTGCCCTTCGTCCCGGCAATGTGCACCACCCGCAGTCCGCGCTCCGGAGAACCCAAGCGCGCGAGGAGGTCTCGCACTGGGGCCAGACTCGGGCGCAGGGCGCCGCGGTCGAGGCGCTCCCAGTCGATGCGCGCGTTCAGTCGGTCGAGCGCCGCGCCAAGTTCAACCAGGGCAGGTTTCAAGTCGGGACGATCCGGGCAGTTCCGAAGGAATTCGCATTCAAGGTCAGAAAGGGCCGACCGGGTCTACGATAGGAAATCGCTGAAGGGAGAGGTCCGGGTCGCCCGTGGGGGGTGGCCCTTGGTCGGAAAGCATCGGAAGAGCGAACCATGGTCGAGCTCCTTCATCGGGTCAAGGTCTTCATCTATCGCCTAGAGCGTCCCCAACCGGACTACCTGCTCCTCAAGCCCGACCAGGGCATCGAGGGTCTGTGGGGTCCAGTGCAGGGCGATCTGGGCTTCGGCGAGAAGTTCGAGCAGGCGATCCGTCGCCAGGTCCTCGACGAGACCGGGCTGGTCGAACCGGGCAACCTGGTCGACCTCGAGATGCCCAATCGCATGTCGTTCGGGGACGAGGAGATCGTCGAGTGGACCTTCGGGTACCACTCCTACGGGCGCCCGGACGAGGCCCTGCTCCAAGCGCATTGGGCCGATCACCAGTGGGCCGACTTCGCGCGGGCCTATGCCGAGCTCGGCTTCGAGGACGACCGCGCGGCGATCATGCGCCTGCACGCGTTCCTGAGCGCGGCCTGAGTCGCGCGCCGGCTCCAGCTTCACGCGCGGGTTCCCTCCGGG
>JAQBVH010000680.1 GCA_027623615.1 Planctomycetota bacterium
CCTCAGTATTCTCGAGACCTCTGTCGGTGAGGTCATGCAGCGCGAGGTCGTGACCGTCGAGCCGGCGGATTCGATCGTCAGCGCGCTGGCCGATTTCCTGCGTCAGGGAATCGGCTGCCTTCCCGTGGTCGAGGACGAGCAGTTGCTCGGCATCCTCACCGAGTTCGACCTCCTCGAGCTCTACCGCCGCTGCGCGCGGGACGGCGTCGAGGAGGACCCGACCGTCGGCAGCGTCATTCTCGGCAAGGCCCTGACCGTCGCACCGGACATCCCCTTCTCCGACCTGGTCGAACTGTGCGAGGTGAACGGGTTCCGTCATCTGCCCGTGGTCGAGGGCGGTGAGCTGGTGGGCATGCTGTCCGAGCGCGACCTGCGTCGGGCGACGTGCGTCGGCGCCGAGGAGCACACAACCGCAGCCGAACTCATGACTGCCAAACCCCTCACCACTCACCGGGACGAAGCGCTGTCCGAGGCCGCGGGACGAATGCTGGAGTACCGCATCAGCGCCCTCCCGGTTCTCGGCGGTGAGGCCCTCGGCATCCTGACCGCGTTCGACGTTCTCGACCACGGCCTCGCCGCGATCCGCGAGCAGGCAGCGAGCTAGGAACGCAGCGAGCCCGCGACGCACCATGGGAGCCCGCGGGCTCGTGTGCGGTTCCAGTGCGCCCTTACTCGGGGAGCAGCACCATGTCGATGACGTGGCTCACGCCGCCCATCCGGAGCAACAATTCGAGGCCGTCTGGGTTGTCAGCCTGCGGCGTCACTCTGGTGATACGCCAAAGTGCGGAGGCGCGCCCAACCTTGTCCCATCTGCTGGTTGTCGGGAGCCTGTGGGAGTTCGGTGTCTCGAAGGGAGGTAATGCCGTTCGCAGGCTTAGCTCGACCGTGTTCCTGATCAGCAACTCATGAGAAATGAAGGGCTCTCCTCCACCTTTAGTGGGTGAATGATGGCACCGCATGGTCCGGAGTGACGTGGATCCCTCCGCAGCAGAGGAAGATCATGGCGATGAGTGCGGAGGCGGAGTGGAAGCCGAAGGCGCGGCGCGTGATGGTGCGGACCTTGCCGTTGAGGCCTTCGACGCGTCCGTTGTTCAGGCGCGTGCGGATGTACTCGAGGATTCCGTCGATGTGGGCCTCGATAGTGCCGGCGACGCGGACGAAGTGGACGAGATCGCTCGCGCGCGCCTCCTCGATCCACGCGGTTAGCCTCCTGCGCGCGACGTGGACCTGACGCCCATCGAGAATGGCGCACAGCGACTCCTTGAGCAGGTAGGCGCGGTAGATCGGCTGGTTGACCTCCTCGAGCTGCTCGAGGGTCAGCACGTCCACGTCGGTCATGTTCCAAGGGTTCTTCAGCACCGTGAAGCGGGTGCCCTTCAAGGCCTTCCGGTCGGCCTCGCTGGTCGCTGCCCGGACCTCGTCACGGCGGGTCGCGTCCAGCGCGTCCTGCGCGAGGCGCTGGACATGGAAGCGATCGAAGATGAGGCGCGCCTCGGGCGTCGCCTCGGTCACCGCCTTGATGTACGCCCCCGACAGATCGATGGTCACCGCTTCGAGCTGGGCGCATCGTTCGGGCCCCAGCTCCTCGAAGAAGCGCTTCAACGTCGCCGCGCTCTTGCCCTTCGCAGCCCAGACGACGCGCTGGCGCTCGTGGTCGACGACCACGGTCACGTACTCGTGGTGACGGCGGTAGCTCAGCTCATCCACGCCGATCAACCGGAGCCCGTCCAGGCCGTCACCGTCGGCGGCATCACGCGCTCGATTTACGACACGGCTGATCAGCGTCCCGACGGTCGTCCATGTCGTTAGCAGGAGCCTCGCGACCGCAGTCCGGCTGCACTGCTGCGCGAGGTACGCGGCTCGCTCCTCGAAGCCCAACGTGAAGTTGGAGCCATGCTCGGCCCAGGGCACGGCCTCCGTCTTCACCCCTCCTCAGGCCCCGCAGTACGCCCGCCGGATGCGGTACCGCAGGCGCAGTGTCATTCCCGCCAGGTCATGGTGCCGCCACCGGCGGCTCCGGCTGTCGTGACCGCTGCGGCACTTCGCGCCGCACTCGCCGCAGCGAGGAATCGACCAGGTCGGGGCTACGTCCACCACGAGGCCCGTCGCGTCGAAGTGGAAGTTCCGGACCGCGAGGTCCTGGATGGAGAGCAGCACGCGGAGTACGGTGGTTGTGCGCAAGGCGGGGCCTGGGTTGAGGACGAAGACACCCGCAGTCTGGTGTCCTCGCCTCGCGCATCAAACGTTCGCCCCCGAAAGCCTCGACATCGGCACGCATTCCCCACCTGGACCATCGCCTCCGGCTTCACGTCACCCACTAAAGGTGGAGGAGAGCCCGTTTTCCGGGACCACTTCTGAGCGGGCAGGGGCGGGCCTCAAACCCCCGATCGCCAATGCGCGACAGGCTCCTAGGGTCGGCTCAGAGGCCGCTAGAAGGCGGCTCGAGGGCCCCGGACGGGGTTTTCGGTAGGGGACACAGGAGGTTGGCCTTCTCATCCCATTCTTATCCTCCGCGTGAGGTCCTGACCGGCATCGACTCGGTGGCCGTGCAACAGCCTCGCGTGAAGGTCCGTCCGCCGGCAGACGGGGCGGAGGAGGTTCCGCCCTTCCGGAGCAAGATCCTGCCGCCCTACCTGCGCAATGCGCGCAGCATCGAGGAGTTGTTGCCGCGGCTCTACCTCAAGGGCATCTCGACCGGCGGCTATCAGGAGGCCCTGAGCGCCCTGCTCGGGCCCGAACCCCGCGCTCGCGTCTCTCTCCTCGGGTCCTAGCGACCAGTACCTGACGCTCATGAATAGACCAGGCTAGAGGTCCTCCTTCTTGGTCACTCGTCCTTTGCCCATGGAGCGGGGGATAAGCCCCCCCTCCTTGTCCAGCTTGAAGGAGCCGTCGGCGTTCACCTCGTAGGAGCCTACCCGACCTTCCTTCAGCGGGCTGTTCCGGGTCATCGACTCTGAAATAGCCCGGGCCTGCTGGGTGGCCTGCTCCGTGTAGATGCAGATACAGTAGGCCCAGGCGCCATCCTCCGAAAAGAAGGTATGGGACTTGATGCCCGCCGGGAGCTCTCCGGATCGTTTATTGGTCAGGGAACGGCGGGAAAGGCTCT
>JAQBVH010000681.1 GCA_027623615.1 Planctomycetota bacterium
GCCTCCGGCTAGGAGTCGAGGGAGGCCCCCGCTTCGACGGCCCCCGTCTCGATGTAGGGCTTCAGGCCCCGATCGAGGAGCTGCTGCCACCCCGATCCGATCTCGTCCGCGAGCCCCGCGCCCACGTGTCCGAAGAGTGAGGTCGTGAAGCCCACGCTGGTGGCGCCGTCCTCCTCGGACAGCTCGATCAACAAGAACGTGCCCGCGGGGCCCCAGTAGGGCGGGGCCAGGCTGCCAGCCAGGTTCAGCGATCGACCCGGTTCGATCGCGATCACATGGAACCAGAGGAGGCTGGCCCCGGCATCGTTCGTCTCCGCCAGGGCGCCGCCGGCGCGCAGGTCGAGGCTCAGGCGCGACGGGGCGGCGACGCAGCGAAGGTCCTGGATCCACCAGGCGTCGGGCTCCCGCGTCAGGGTCTCCCAGACCCGTTCGGCGGAGGCGTCGATGGTGACCTGAACCTTCACGGTGGCGGCTCCAGGCTCGAGGGTGCGCGATGCGGCGATCGTCATGGCAGTGGCTCCTTATATGTCACTCTAGAGTGACATGTATGGGGCCTGCGACCCCGGGGGATGCCGGCAACCCGAGCGGAGTAGAGAGCTGCCGACCCGGGAACCGGGACTCCGGACCCTGGATGGCTAGAGGAGGGGGCGACGCCGCGACTCCGAACATCGGAGGGTGTCGGCGGCTGCGTGGTGATCGCCGACAACTTGAAATCGGGCGACCTTTGCGTGACTGCGCTCCAATGGGCAAGGGTCGGTTCGGGCAGCAGGGGAGGTCCGGCGAGGCCGACGCGCAGAGAGGTGAGAGCCTTGAGCGGCGAGGCTGGCTGAGCGAGAACGGTGCGAGCGAGCTGAAGACCCCAGGCGACGCGAGGGTGAGCCTCGAGCCTCTTGAGGCTTGCCTGCCCGTGGGGCCTCGCCTTCGCCCTCCTCGCGGCGTTCACTTCTCAGGCCCGTCCCACCTTGCCGGGGGCCGATCCGTTTGCCGTCTTCCCCGCTCAGGACCCTCGCCCCTCGGCGCGTCGGCCTCGCCGGACCTTCGCTTCTGCCAGAGGCGTCTCTCCCCCTTGGGTCCGGCTTACTCGAGCGCCGACATCACGCCGACATCCCCCGATACCCTTCCGGGTCTCGAGGGATGTCGGCCCACGGGCACTGAACGGTGCGAGCACAGCGACCCCCTGGGAGGTCGCGGCCCGCGAAGTTCTGCCGTGCAGGCCTACATCAAGTTCGTGGGCCGGCGGGTCCACTTGGCCCCGTGGGCCTTGCCGATGCCCTCGAGGGCCTGGACGTGGGCCGTGGTCTGGGTGAGCACGTGGTGCAGGTCGTTGCCGATGCTGATGAAGCGGAAGCCCTGGTCGAGGAACTCCCCGACCCTGTCGGTCCCGAACAGGAACAGACCGAGGGTAACGTCGTTCTTGTTCGCCTCGGCGATCAGCTTCGCGGTCGCGGCGCCGAGTTCGTCCGACGTGTACATGTGCGGGAACTCGTACGTCTCGTAGAGGCCCATCGACATGCACAGGTCGTTCTGGCCGAGGAAGAGGATGTCCACGCCGTCGACTGCGGCGATCTCCTCCATGTTCTCGATGCAGGCGGCGGTCTCGACCTGCAGCGCGATCATGATGTTCGCGTTGGCGTTGGGGACGTAGCCGAGCAGCCCTTCCTTGTTCGTGCTGCGCTGGGGGAAGTACACCGAGCGCGTGCCGGCGGTGGGGTAGCGACAGGTGCTGACCGCGTGGCGGGCTTCGTCGGCCGTGTTGATGTAGGGCACCAGGATGCCATCGGCGCCCAGGTCGAGGGCTTGCTGAATGCCGGCCCGGTCGTCGTAGCCCGCGACGCGGACCATGGACTTGGCGCCGCCGCTGGCCACGGCGCACAGCATGCCGCCGAGCTTCTCGCTGCCCATCGGGCCGTGCTGGGAGTCGACGAGCAGCCAGTCGTAGCCGGAGTGGGCCAGTTGCTCGGCGACGGTGGTGCTGGCGGAGTTGATGAACAGGCCCATCTTGGGCTTACCGGCTCTCATCTCGGCCTTGAAGGCTGCGCTGGAGGCGTCGGACATGGGGGGGATCTCCTCGGGGTTGGGGGCGGCGCGAGCCGCGCGGGGGGCTGACGTTACGCAGGATGTGGGGAGCCGTCAAAGCGGCGCCCCAAGGATGCGGGAGATCGGGGAGCCGGCGGAGCGGCCGAGGACGCGTTGCCTGGGCGGGACCGACCAGGGGACCTGGCGGCAGGCTCACTGATTCCGCTGTCGGAGCACCGTCCGCACCGGCTCTCCCTCCCAGCGGGGCTCCACGCCGTGCAGCTCCCGCACGAAGAAGTCGTACATCCGGCGTGTACCGTAGCGGCCGCCACCCGAGCCGTGGCCGCCGCCCGGGAACACGATCAGCTCGAAGTCCTTGTCCGCGCGGATCAAGGCGTCGACGACCTGCATCGTGGACGCGGGGTCCACGTTCTGGTCGAGCTCACCCACCGTCAGGAAGAGCGCGCCGCCCAGGCGCTCGGCGTCCTCGACGTTGCTGCTCTCGAGGTAGCTCTCGTCCACGGGCCAGCCCATCCAGAGCTCGTTCCACCAGACCTTGTCCATGCGATTGTCATGGCACCCGCAGTCCGCGGCCGCGGCGCGGTAGAAGTCGTGGTGGTCGAGGACCGCGCGCATGGCGTTCTGTCCTCCCGCCGAGCCGCCGTAGATCCCGACCCGCTCGAGGTCGAAGCTCGTGTCGGCCTCGCCGGCCGCGCGCAGCCAGGCGATGCGGTCGGGGAAACCGGCGTCGGCCAGGTTCTTGTGGGCCACGTCGTGGAAGGCCTTGCTGCGCCAGTTGGTGCCCATGCCGTCGATCTGCACGACGAGGAACCCGAGCTCGGTCAGCGCCTCCGCGGGGTAAGTCTCTGCGAAGGCCTTCGGCACGTGATAGCCATGTGGCCCGGCGTAGATCGCTTCGATCACCGGGTAGCACTGGGTGGGGTCGAAGTTGCGAGGCCGGTGGACGAGGCCCCAGATGTCCGTGGTGCCGTCGCGGCCCTTGGCTGCGAACGGCTGCGAGAAGCGACCTCCGCGGGCCGCGAGGTTGGCGCTGGCATCGGCGCGGCCGAGCTGCGCG
>JAQBVH010000682.1 GCA_027623615.1 Planctomycetota bacterium
GCACTTCGTGTCCACGATCTCGCCGCGCAGGGTGGCGATCCCCAGGTCGACCTCGGCGGCCTGGTCGGAGGCGGGACCCAGGTCCTCGATCGCGGCCCCATCGGCCAACTCGATCATCGAGGATCCGGCGCGGTGGACCAGGGAGCCCTTCAGACGCACCCGGCGGTCCCCGTATGCAGCTACCACCGGCCCTGCGCCGCACTTGCCGAAGACCGAGAGCAGGTAACGGGACTGCCCCGCGGCCCCGCTGGTCGTCCCGGGGCGTGCCAGCTCGAGGTGCGGC
The DNA here is from genome assembly GCA_027623615.1 of Planctomycetota bacterium. Taxonomy (GTDB): domain Bacteria; phylum Planctomycetota; class UBA1135; order UBA1135; genus JALWOP01. The sequence goes on from JAQBVH010000682.1 coordinate 284, forward strand.
ACCGGATGGAGGCGCAGGTCGCCCTCGAAGCTGCGCACCTCGCCGAATTCGTAGCGCGCGGGGCCGGGGTCGGACTGGGCCGCGCTGAAGGCGACGCCGATCCCGATCCCGATCCCGATCAAGGCGATCACGCGCCAGCGGATCCAGCGCGCCAGGCCCGCGGGGGCCTCGGGCAGGTAGCCGACGTAGAACTCGTCCTGGGCGCTCATGCCTCTGCTCCGATCCGCGCTGGTTCCACGTCGGTGCCGGCCGGGAGCGGCGTGGGGTGGACCCAGACGCGACCGGCCCGCACCTGGGCTCTGAAGGTCGGGATCTTCTCCGTGAACGGTTCGGGAGAGCGCCCGCAGCGCGGCTGGTACTGGTAGCCGTGCCAGGGGCAGACGATCAGACCGTCGATGATGCGGCCCTCGCCGAGGGGACCGTTCTGGTGCTGGCAAGCGTTGGAGACGACCGAGACCTCGTCGCCGTTGCGGAACACCGCGACCCGGTCGCCCGAGAGCGTGACGATCTTGGCCTGGCCGTCCTTCAGCTCGTCGACGGCGGCCACGTCGAGGTAGCCCTCCGCAGAGGGGGAACCTGTTGTCGGCCGATCGAGGCCCCGCTCGCGCCAGCCGACGACCAGGTGCAGGCCGAGGACCCAGACCACGCCGACGCCGACCAGGCCTGACAGCACCGGGCTGGTCTCGCCCTGCAGGGTCCCGAGGGCCACGTGCAGCACGACCGAGGCATAGGCCACGTACACGAGCATGTGCAGGGCCTTCCAGACTGGCGCCGTCAGGTTCGCCAGCCAGAAGTCGTGACTCGTCGCCGCCATGAGGAACAGGATCGCGAGGGCCACGACGCCGAAGATCTCGAACGGGAAGTGGGCCAGGCTGTCGCTGCGCTGGTTCGCGCTGAGCACGCTGATCAGCGGATCGACGACCGGGTTTCCGTCGGTGAGCGAGTGGTAGTAGACGGTGGCAAACACGCCGTGCACGAGGGCCAAGCAGAACATCAAGACGCCCAGGTGCCTGCGGTTGTAGAGCAGCGGCAACCAGCGGTGGTCGAGGCGGGCCAGCGGTCCGATCGAGAGGATCACGTGCAAGAGGAGCAGCGCGCCCGTCCCGAGCGCGCGCAACGCCAGGGTCTCCTCGGAGTGCTCGGGCCAGCGCAGGAGCCCAACGACGACGAAGAGCACCAGGTAGGCGATCAGCCCCAGGCCCAGCGTGCGGTCGTAGATCTTCTTCTGCCGGTTCCAGCCGACGGCGCGGTAGGCGTGGCCCATCAGTCGGCCTCCTCGGGAGCGGGGCCGGTACCGACCACGCGGGCGTGGCCCAAGCTGTAGACGATGAGGTGACCGCCCGCCGCGGGCGGACCGGCGAGGGAGCGTGGCGCGTCCCCGTCCAGGGCGCCGAGCAGGTGGGCGTTCGCGGGCAGGTCCTCGCCCACGGGACCAACCGCGGACCAGTACAGGAGCACGTCCGGCAGGCTCGGGTCCCGATCCGGCAGGAAGACCAGGCGCCCGTCGGCGCGCCAGGCGCGGCCGGCGAACTCGCCCTCGACCACGCTGGCGTTCACGGGTGCCACGCTGCCGTGCCCCTCGTCGTGCTCCTCGAGGCGAGAGCTCAGGATCAACACGTAGAGGATCGGGACGACGACGGCGAGGGCTGTCGTCATCCACCGGTGTCGTGCGCGCAGCGGACCGATCATCGACCCTCTCCTGCGGCGTCACGATGGGGGCTGCGCTCTACTGGTGCAGCGTCGAACCGCAGCCACCGCGAGAGGAGCAGGGGCCACAGGGCGACCGTCCCGGGAAGGATGAGGAGCTTGAACCCCCACGAGCCCTCCACCGCGTCCCCGTCGATCTTGGCCGCGCCCTTGAGCAGGAACGGGACCGCGAAGAGCAGGCCGAGGGCGAGGTAGAGGCCCAGGGCGATGAGGAACCATTTGGCTTGGGTCTCGGTCATGGCAGTGCCTCGCCCTACGCACCGCGCCTCCGCCTGTGATCGACAGCCGTCGGTTCGATTGCGCAGGTCACGGGGGTAGGGAGCTTGCGTATGCTGCGAAACCCCCGCCCGCGAGGCGATTCTTTCCCCGCTTCTGCCGCCGCTTCCTGGTGGCCCGGCCTCCCCGCTGCCCTCCACCATGCGCAAGGTCCCCGTCGCCCGAATGGACGAGCTGACCGATCGGGTACCCGTCGCCGCGTTGGTCTCGAACGTCGACCTCGTGGTGACGCGCTACGACGACCAGGTCTCGGTCCTCTACGGTCGCTGCCTGCACCGCGGCGCCCTGCTCGCGGACGGACGCGTCGAAGGGGAAAACCTGATCTGCGGCCTGCACGACTGGGACTACCGGCTCGACAGCGGCGTCTCGGCCTACAACAACAGCGAAGCCTTGCCGCGCTTCACCAGCTTCGTGGAGGAGGGGGTCGTCGAGGTGGACGCGGACGAGGTCGAGGCCTGGGCCCTCGCTCACCCCCAGCCCTACGACCGCGAGCAGTACCTCGGCGCCTACGCCGACGTGCACGGCACGTCCGAGGAGCCGCACAACCGCCTGATCCAGGCCCTGGCCAGGGGCGGCATCGACGGCGTCGGTCATCACGGTCCGGTCTCCGCCATGGGCGTGCCCGCGCCTGAGCTGCCCCGCTGGGACGACCTGCAGTTCGTGACGGCTCAGCTGCACAAGGTGCCGCTGCTCGACGAGGACGCGGTCGGCAGCGAGGTCGTCATCGGCCCGAACGCCGGGCGGCCGCTGCGGCTCGAGATCCCCCTGTTCGTGTCGGACATGAGCTTCGGCGCCCTGTCCGAGGAGGCGAAGATCGCCCTGGCGCG
>JAQBVH010000683.1 GCA_027623615.1 Planctomycetota bacterium
GGTGCCCGCGCGGCAGGCGAACTCCCCCTCCGCCTCGGTGGGCAGCCGATAGAAGCGACCGGTCTTCATCGACAGCCACTTGCAGTACTGCTTGGCCGCGAACTGGGTCATGCAGATCGCGGGGTGGCCGTCGACCCCCATGTTGAAGTCCATGGGGACGTAGGGCGGCGTCGGGCGGCTGATCGCGTCGGCCCAGGCGTCCTGCTCGGCGGGCGGCACCTCGCCCTTCAGCCGCAGCTCCTGATCGATGCGCAGCATGAACAGGTGGTACTCGTCCCAGGTCACCTCGTGCTTGCCCATCCAGAAGGTCGAGACCTCGACCATGCGCTGGGGACCCTCGGACTTCTCGCGGCCGTCCTCGCCGCTCGGGCTGCCGAGCTGGAAGGTCCCCGAGGGGATCGGGACCATGTCGAAGGTCACGTCCGTGCCGACGATGCGGTCCGTGTAGGCCTGCATCTCTGCCTCGACGCTGGCGGTCGCGTTCTCGACCACGAGGACCGGCGGACGGCCCTCGGGGATGGCGGGGTAGACCTGCTTTGAGGGCTCGTCGTCCTCTTGGACGTTGAGGACGGCGAGGACGAGAACGGGCAGGAGATGCATGGAGATGGGCGGAGAGCTGCGGTCGACGGTAGGGCCCCGTGTCGGTCGGAGGCAGAATGTATCGGTCCCGACGGACGGGTCACCCACGATGCGGCAATTCCAACAGGTTCGTCACCTCCTGGGCCTGGCTGCCCTGCTGGCGGGGTGTTCAGCACCCCAGCGGTACGAATTCGAGACGGTCAGCATGGGCACGACCTTTCGCGTCGTGCTCTACGCCGACGACGCAACCCAGGCCGAACTGGCGGCGAGCGCGGCCTTCGCGCGCATCGGGGAGTTGAACGACGCCCTCAGCGACTACGACCCCGGCAGCGAGCTGTCCCTCCTGTCGGCGTCGACGTCGGGGCGCGCGGGCGTGACCGCCGAGGTCTCCGTCGACCTGGCTCGGGTGCTCGCGCGCGCTGCCGAGGTCTCCGCGGCGACCGGAGGCGCATTCGACGTGACGGTCGGCCCCTACGTGCGGCTGTGGCGCCGGGCCGTGCGCCAGGAAGAGCTACCGGACACCACGCGCCTGCACGCCGCGGCTCGGTCGGTTGGTTGGCAGCACGTGACGCTCGCGGGGCGCGGGGTTCACCTGGCTGCCGCGGACATGCGCCTCGACCTGGGCGGCATCGCCAAGGGAGACGCCCTCGATCAGGCGCTCTCCGTGCTGGCGCAGCACGGGGTGAAGCGCGCGCTCGTCGACGGTGGCGGTGATGTTGCCGTGGGGGACCCGCCCCCGGGCGAGCGGGGTTGGCGCATCACCCTCGGCGTCGGCGGCGAGCCGCGCGACCTGTTGCTTCTCGCGAATCACGCCTGCGCGACATCAGGCGACGCCTTCCGCTTCGTGGAGCTCGACGGGGTGCGCTACTCCCACGTGGTCGACCCGAGAACGGGGCTGGGGGTGACCTCTGGCCAGGCGGCGACCGTGCTCGCGCGCCGGGGGATCGACGCGGACGCGTGGGCCTCGGCCCTGTGTGTGCTCACGATCGAGGATGGGCTGGCTCGGATCGAGGCTACAGAGGGGCTCGAGGCACGGGTCTGGCAAAAGCCACAGGCGCAACCTTGCGACTCCGGCGGCTTCGCGGAGAGGATGGTGCGCTGATCCTGGCGCGCCGCGCCCTTCGTCGACTCTGACTCTCTGCACATGAACAGCGTCCCCAGCCTCAGCCCCACCCGCCGCGAGGTCCTCAAGACCGGCGCCACCGCCGCCGCGGGCACCGTCCTCGTCCCCTGGGCGGTGAGCTCACCGCGCGCCGGTCGTGAAGTCCTGCGCGTGGGCCTGATCGGCTGCGGTGGACGTGGCACCGGCGCCGCGTCCCAGGCCCTGCGCGCCGATCCGGACACCGAACTGGTCGCCATGGGCGACGCCTTCGGCGATCACCTCGAGAACAGCCTGGCCACCCTGTCGCGCACCGGCGACATCGCGGACCGGGTCAAGGTCGACGCGGCCCACAAGTTCACCGGCTTCGACGCCTTCCAGAAGGTGATCGACGCGAGTGACGTCGTCCTGCTCGCGACCTCACCCTACTTCCGCCCCGAGCACGTCGCCTACGCGGTCGAGCAGGGCAAGCACCTGTTCGTCGAGAAGCCGGTCGCCACCGATGGCCCTGGCATCCGCCGCATCTGGGACGCGTGCCAACAGGCCGACGAGAAGGGCCTCTCCCTGGTCTCCGGTCTCTGCTACCGCTACCAGTTCGCCAAGCGCGAGACGATCGAGCGCATCCACCAGGGCAAGATCGGCAAGATCCGCGCCCTGCAGTGCACGTACAACACCGGCGAGCTGTGGCACCGCGGCCGCAAGGACAGCTGGACGGAGATGGAGTACCAGATGCGCAACTGGCTCTACTTCACCTGGCTCTCGGGCGACCACATCGCGGAGCAGCACATCCACTCCCTCGACAAGCTGGCCTGGGCCATGGACGACGTGTACCCGATCCGGGCCACCGCTTCCGGCGGCCGCAGCAAGCGCACCGACCCCAAGTACGGCAACTGCTACGACCACTTCAACACGGTCTACGAGTGGGAGGACGGCACGGTCGGCTTCAGCTCCTGCCGCCAGATGAGCGGCTGCAGCTCGAACGTGTCCGACCACGTGTACGGCACCGAGGGCGTGGCGGACATCCAGTCCCACCGGATGGAGACCGACGCGGGGGAGAAGTGGCGCTACCGCCTGGCCCCCGAGGACGCCAGCCACCTGCGCCGCGGCACCGCGGACGACATGTATCAGAACGAACACGACGCCCTGTTCTGGTCGATCCGCCAAGGCGAGCCGATCAACAACGGCGAGTACATGTGCAAGTCGACGATGATGGCGATCATGGCCCGCATGGCCGCCTACACCGGTCAGACGATCAGCTGGGAGGACGCCTGGAACTCGACCGAGGAGCTCGCGCCCGAGGTGCATGCCTTCGGCGATGCGCCCCAGCGCCCGGTCGCCATCCCCGGCGTGACCAAGTTCTCCTGAGTCTCACGGACTGGGCCTCACGGACTGGGCCTCACGGACTGGGCCT
>JAQBVH010000684.1 GCA_027623615.1 Planctomycetota bacterium
CTCGCTCAGACCTGAGTCCTGACCACGTCCTTCAGCGTCGCGAAGCGACCGTCGTGCATGTACGGCGGGGTGACCGCCACGTTGCGCAGCGATGGCGTCTTGAACTCGGAGCCGACGTGACGGTGGGTCGGCAGGAAGTCGACCTGGATGCGTGCCTCGCCATGCGGGTCGTCGGACCAGGAGCTCGTCCCGAGGAACTCGAAGCGCCTCAGGGCCTCGAGGCCGCGGGAGCGACCGGGGTCGTTCCCATCGAAGCCGAGGTCATGGAACTCGAGATCGCTGAAGAGTGGTCCGCCGTGGCAGAAGTGGCAGTTAGCCTTGCCGAGGAACAGCTGCAGCCCGCGGCGCGCGGGGTCGCCGAGCGCGGCGAGCTTGTCCTCATCACCCGTGCGCATGCCCTCGACGAAGACGTCGAACGGGGAGCGGCCTGCGACCAGCCGACGCTCGTAGGCAGCGATCGCCTTGCCGAGGTTCACGAACGCGCGCGTGACCGCAGCCTGATCCTCAGGCGTCAGCGTGTCCCAGGCGCGCTGGTGGGGGTGATAGAAGTGCCCGCCCTCGGGGTGTGCGTGGCCGCCGGAGCCACCGTCGCTCTTCGCGGCATGCTCGGCGGCGAGCTTGTGCGCGTGGTCGTCCGCGGGCACCGGGCGACCGACCGGCGGAAAGCGTGCCCCAGCTTCCATCGCCGGCAGCGGGCCGAAGATTGCCTCGTACTCCGCGCGCAGGATCGCGTCGGCGGCGACCACGTGCAGGATCTGCAGCCGCGAACTGGCGTGCTCGAGGGGCGACTCGAACGGCACGAGGGCCTGACTCCACAGTCGATCGACGCGCCCGTCCCAGAACTGCCAGCGCTGATGCGCGGCGTTGATCAACGTGGGTGTGTGCCGCTCGAGGGGCAACAGCCCGATCGCGATACGCTCACCGTCCGTGAACGCCTGGGCCGGATCGTGGCAGGTCGCGCAGGCGCGATCGGCATCCCGAGAGAGGCGCTCGTCGAAGAACAGCCGCTGTCCGAAGCGCGCGGCGGCCGGGTGGTCGGCGAAGGCGTTGGTCGGGTCGGGCGCGAGGGCGGGGAGCGGGGAGAGCTGCAGGGCGCGCCGGCCCTCCTCCGCGGTCAACGGCCGCGGGATCACCGGCTGGGAGGGCGAACGCTCCCCCTCACCGCCGCACGCCGCGAGGGCCAACAACCCGATCCCGGCCCGCCTGCTCACAGATCCAGATGGAAGGGGAACGAGGCGGACTCGGCCAGGTCGTCGACGACCAGGTCGACGCCTAGGACCCAGTCACCGGTCATGTGCAGGAGCATGCCCTCGACCCGGTAACGGCCATCGCCCAGCTCCTTGGACCTCGGCTCGACGTTCATGCCGTGCTTGTGGGCGGGCATTTCGCACCGCACGAAGACCTGGGCGCCGCTGATCGGCGCGTTGTCCTCGGTCCGTTCGAGCTCGATCAACAGGTCGAAGTACTCGTTGAAGGGCAGCGTGCCCTCCGCGGCGCGCCAGCGAACCCGAGTGGAACCCGTGCGGGTCTGCATGGTTTCCCAGGGACCATCTTCCCAGGCGGTTACCTGGGGGGTCGGGTCCTGTTCTGCGGACTCCTCAGCGCAGCCGCAGGCTGCGACTCCGAGGATCAAGAAGCCGATCCAGCGCATGGGGGGATTGTAGCCAGGGCCTCCTGCCGGCCCGCCACGCCCCATGACTGCAATTTCATCAAGAACCAGGGGCCCGTTTGGTACAGATCCTCGCTCCCGCACCGTACAAGACCGGCCCAGCGACCGGACCCACTCCAGGCATATCCTCAAAGTTCGAGGTCGAATCAATGAAGCTCACCTCTCTCCTCCTGCTGTCCCCCCTGCTGCTCGGCTTGACCGCCGACGCCTTGGCCCAGGACCGCGGCGCCGATGCCCGCGAGGCCACACAGGACCAGGACGCCAAGCGCACCCGAGACGCCAAGAAGAAGCAGGACGCCAAGCGCACCGAGGGTGCGCGCGACGCCAAGAAGAACCAGGACGCCGAACGCACCGAGGGTGCGCGCGACGCCAAGAAGAAACAGGACGCCAAGCGCACCGAGGGTGCGCGCGACGCCAAGAAGATCCAGGACGCCAAGCGCACGCAGGACGCGCGCGAGGCCGGGCAGGACCAGGGCGCCCAGGGTGGCCAGGACCTGCGTAAGGACAACCCGCTGGGTGCTACGAAGGGCACCATCGACGCAACCAAGCAGCGCGTTGAGCGCCGCGAGGACCAGCGCGAGGTCGGCGTCGGTACCCAAGATGCCGACAAGACCCCCGAGCAGCGCGCACAGGACGCGCGTCGCGGCGCCCAGCGCGAAGGGGATGCTCGTCGCTCGGACACCGAGCGCCGCGAGAACCAGCGTGCAGGGGAGGCCCGTAAGAACGAGCAGCGCACTGGTGATGCCCGCGACGCGGACACTGCCCGCCGAGAGGGCGAGCGCGCCGCCGACGCGCGCAAGAACGACGCGCGTACCAAGGCCTTCCAGGCCAAGGAGCAGGCGGTCAGCGACATGACCCGTCGTGTACGCGACCATCGTGTGCGCCTGGCCGAGATGAAGCGCCTCGAGAGCGTCTTCGCCGGCCGCGGCGAGCGGGACAAGGTCGACCGCGTGGTCGCCCTGCGACGCAAGGAAGCGGCCAACTACGAGGCCACGATGAAGCGCTACGAGGAGGTGCTCGGCAAGGACGAGTACAAGAAGCTTCAGAAGCGTCTCAAGGCCGACGAGGAGAGCACCGAGAAGCGGGAGCGTGACGGCCGATGAAGTCCACCATCTACATCACCGCCCTGCTCCTTTGCGCCTGCAGCGGCGACCCCAAGGCCACCGACAGCGACCAGCCCGAGGAGGTCATCGACGAGATCACCCTCCCCACGGAGGCCGAGGTCGAAGCCATCGACGCAGCTGAGAAGGCCGCCTACGACGGCGTCACCGAAGAGAACGCCGATACGACCCTCGACGAACTGGAGTCCATGATCGGAGGCGAGGACGAGTAGCACTCCTCCTCGACCGTAGACGAAGCGGCCGCGGTCCCCATGGGGATCGCGGCCGCGCTGCTTGCCGAAGCAGGCCAGCGCTAGT
>JAQBVH010000685.1 GCA_027623615.1 Planctomycetota bacterium
CATGGCCGCCGAGATGCTCGTGGTACGCGGCATGGCCGAGTACGGGGACGAGGTCGTCTTCGTCGCTGGCGTGCCCCCCGGGGTCGCCCGGAGCACGAACGTGATGAAGCTCCATCGCATCGGCGAAGAGGTGAAGCTGTCGTAGGGCGCCTCGCTGGGGGCCCCGGCGCCACGTTCGGAGGTGCGAGGTCCCGTGGCGCCCTGACCTGAGGGCGGGCGGAGTCCGTCCCGAGTGCAAGCTCTTGTCGTCGACGAACGGTCGATCCTGTGTCTTTTCGCGCCTTCGACTCCTGCGGAGGTGTCCTCGCCCTTGTGCGTCACACCTGACGGTGTGGGAGCCAGGAGCGAGCACCCATGGCGCACGCTCCTGGCAACCGGGACCGTACGCGAAGCTCGGCCCCGCCTGTCGCAGGTGGGCCGGCGCCCAGGTCGCGGACGAGGCCTGGCACTCCGCCTCGTTCCTCGCGGTCCTGCGCGGCGTGCCCCACGATCCGCGCCGATGCGGAGCGGGTCTTGGGTCGACACCTGGCACCCCGGACCCGGGAACAACCCTGATGCGGCGACGAACGTAACCGCCGAAGGCCACGGCGCTTTGGGCCTTCGGCGGGCGGTCGCACCTTGACTCCTCCTCCCCGGAGGCGGATCGTACGCGGCCTCTCCGGCCCCTCTCCATGCTCAACCGATTCCAGTTCGCTCGACTGCGCTCGTTCCGGCGGGCGGTCAAGATCGACGAGCAATCGAGCCGGCCCCAGGTCGCCGGCGCCCGGGTGGTTTGCATTGCCAGCGGCAAGGGAGGTACGGGCAAGAGCGTGATGGCCACCAACCTGGCCGTGCACCGGGCACGGCTCGGTGAGCGGGTGCTCCTGGTCGACTTCGACGCCGGCCTCGCGAACGCCCACCTCCTGCTCGGTCTCGCACCCAAGTTCGACCTGGGTCACGTCCTCGATGGACAGGCGAGCGCCAGGGAGGCCCTGGTCGAGGGCCCAGCGGGCGTGAGGCTCCTCTCGGGCGGCGTCGGCCGCCAATCCCTGGTCAACCCGACCCGGCGCGAGCTCGATCGTCTGTTCCGGGCGCTACGGCCCCTGGAGAACGACTTCGACCTGATCCTGATCGATCACGGCGCCGGGGTCGGCTATTCCACGATCGCCCATCTGGCGGCCACGAGCACCCTGCTGCTGGTGACCAACCACGAGGTGACCGCCCTCTCCGACGGGTACGCGATCTACAAGCGCGCGACCGTGGTCAACCCGGACATCCGGGTCGGCCTGGTGGTCAACCGGGCCCCCGACGAGCACCTCGCCATGGCGGCCTGGGACCGCTTCCGGGGGGCCGCGAACCGCTTCCTGGGGCACCATCCCGAGCTGGTGGGGTGGGTGCCCGCGGATACGGCCGTGGCCCAGAGTGTGCAACTCCGGGAACCCGTCCTGCTGTCCTTTCCCGAGAGCGAGGCAGCACGCGCGCTGGTCAAGGTGGCGGCCTGGACGCCCCTTGAACACGCCCGCACGACTAGTGCATTCTATGAGAAGGCCCGGCGCGCCCTCCGCTAGCCCGCCGCCGACGCTCATCGCAACCTCGCTCGCCCCGCAAGGCGAGCGTCCATTCCCGCAGGGGGTCCCGCGCTCCCCATGTCCGACACACGCCCGAACGTCTCGGTGCTGTCCCTCGTCAATCAGAAGGGGGGCTGCGGGAAGACGACCACCGCCGTGAACCTCGCCGGCGCCCTTGCGGCGCGTGGCGAGACCGTGCTCCTCGTGGACCTCGACCCCCAGGCCCACGCCACGATGGCGTTGGGGTGTGCGCTCGAGGACGAGCCCTCGGTCGCCGAGGTCCTGCTCGACGAGGCCACGATCCTGGAGACGATCCAACCCGCCCCGGGCGGCATCGACCTCCTTCCGGCGGATCCACGCCTCGGGGAGTTCGAGGAGGTCAGCGAGCGCCTGCTGAACCCCGAACAACGTCTGGCTCGCGCGCTCGCGGGCCTCGGCGAACGCTACCGCTGGGTGATCGTCGACTGTCCGCCCCGTGCGGACGGTGTCCTGTGCGCCAACGCTCTCTTCGCGAGTACGACGGCCCTGTTGATCGTCGAGACCGGCGCCTTCGCCCTGCAGGGTGCGCTGCAGGCCCTGCGGGTCTTCGATCAGACCGCCGAGCGTCAGGGCTATCGCCCGCCCGTCAAGGTGGTCGGGACCCTGTTCGATCGGCGGACGAAGTTCGCCCGCGAGCTGCTCGTCGCGATGCACGGTCGCTTCGGCGACGACATGTTCGACACCGTCATCCGGACGAGCGTTCGCCTGCGCGAGGCCCCGGCCGTCGGATTGCCGATCCACGAGCTGGCGCCCACCTCCCGTGCTGCCGCCGACTTCGACTCCCTGGTCGAGGAGGTGCTGGCCCAGCTCGCTCCCAAGACCAAGACCGCTCCGCCGCAGGCCGCGACCGAGTCCCCCGTGGACGCCGAACGCGCCGAAGGCCCCGCTCGTTCCACCCGACGCGCCCGAACCTAGCCGCGGGCCCGCCGCTGCCCCGATATTCCATGGAAGCCCTCGCTCTCCTCTGCACCCTCCACGCGGACGGTCCCTCCAGCCTGCGCCGGTTGCGGCGCGCCGGCTGCTCCTCGCTCCAGCACCTCGAGCGCATGCCGGCCGAGGACCTGGCCGAGATCCTCGAGGTCCCGCCCGCCGTCGCCCGGCGCCTGGGCCGCGAGGCCCGCGGGTTGACCTCGCGCCTCGACCTCGATCCCTTCGAGGACCAGGAGGAGGCGCCGCAGCTCGGCACCCCCGCCGGGTTCACGCCGGCAGCGCCGGGCGGAGACCTCGACCGTCGCGAGCGCGCCCTGCTCGAGCGGGTCGTCGGTCGTTGGAAGGCGGAGGAGATCTCTCCTGCATCGATCCCGGCGCGCGCTCCCGTCCCGGAGCTTCCGCCGCTCTTCATGGATCCGCCCGAGGCCGACCCTCCCAGTGAGCCGGCCGGCGGTGTGCACGCCGGCACGGAGGACCTCGAGGAACTTGCAGGGACCGTCGAGCAGCGCCCCGGCGTAGACGTGACGCCTACCCCTGAGGTCGTCGAGCCGGCGCCCAGCTTC
>JAQBVH010000686.1 GCA_027623615.1 Planctomycetota bacterium
GCGCCTCGCAAGGCACTTGCTGCCGGGGCAACCAGACAAGCAGATCCTCACGCATCGTCGTTGTGCCCGTCTGGTCCACAATCTCGGCCGCGCCGGATCGCCCGGAAGGCGTCGACTGATTCGAGCCTGCCCGTAGAATCCTCGGCCATGGATGCCCCCACGACCGAGGACGTGCGCTCCTCCCTCGAACCCCTCGACCTCCTGCAGCAGAAGATCGTCGCTGGTCTGTTCACGGTGATGATCCAGAACCCGCAGCAGGTGAAGGACCGCGAGTGGATGGCCGAGCAGGTCACCCAGATGACCCTGCTCGCCGGTGAGTTCGCCGCGGACACGCCCCAGGACGGGGTCGGCGCGGTGCAGACCTACCTGCAGGATCACGCGGCGCGCTGCCTGTCCGCGGCGCTGCTGCTCTTCCAGCGCGTCGGGATCGACATGGCGCCGCGCGCGGAGGCCGGGTTCAGCCTGGACGACGCGCTCGAGCAGGGCCTGACCTACCTGCCGTCCCTGCGCGACCTGAAGACCCCGAAGGAGCGTGACCTCGGCGAGCAGCCCCTGGCCCGGCTGATGCGGGCCCGTGAGCTCAAGCCCGCCGACCTGGTCGTGGCCTCGAAGGAGCAGATCACCCACAAGATGGTCGCGCGCGCCATGAAGGGCCGGCGCTTGACCGCCAACACGATGGACAAGGTGCAGCGTGCCTGGCAACAGGCGACCCAGGAGGAGTGCGCGCGCAGCGCGCTCTTCAACTACAAGCCGTAGGCGTACCCGGGTGGGGCCGCCGACGCCTCCTGCGGAGGCGTGAGTGTTGTTTGGCGCCCGCTGGTTCGCACAAGGCCGTCTCCCCCTTCGTCCTAAGGACGATCACAATCGGCCAGCGCATGGTCGACGATCGTGATGGAGGCCAGCCATGCTGCAGTTCGAAGACCACGCCGATCAGGGTTACGTCGCGTTCACCATCGATGGCGTCGTCCCCCGCGAGGACCTCGAGGAGGCGCTGACCCTCTTCGAACCCCTGCTCGAGCAGCACCGGCGGCTCGGCGTCCTCGAGCACATCGTCTCGTTCCGGGGGATATCCCCCCTCGCCCTCTGGCGGGACCTGCGCTTCGCCGCGCGGCACCTGATGCACGTCGGACCGGTGGCCGTCGTCAGCGACCGGCGCTACGTCCGCGTCTGGAGCAAGATGGCGGCGCCCTTCTGGAAAGCGGAGGTGCGCTTCTTCCCCCGGGAAGAGCTCGAAGAGGCCCGCGCCTGGCTCGTCGAGCAAATGGCGCACTCCGCCTGAGTCAATCCCCGTAGGGCGGCGCCGGGTCGTACTCGATGCTGCGCTGGACCTGGCGCGCGAGGGCGGGCTCCCAGATCTGGCCGACGAGCCAGAGGGCCATGTCGATGCCGGCGGACACGCCGGCCGCTGTGACCACGTTGCCGTCGACGACGTAGCGCGTGTCCTCGAGCACCTCGCCGGCCTCGCCGCGGCCGCGTAGCAGATCGGTCGCACCCCAGTGGGTCGTGACCCGCTTGCCGCGCGCGGGTCCGGCGGCGGTCAAGAGCAGGCTGCCGGTGCAGACCGAGGTCACCCAGGCGCAGCTCCGGGCCGCGCCCTCGATCCACGCGAGGAGCGCGGGGTTGTCGACCTCGCGTCGGGTGCCTCGACCCCCCGGGACCACGAGCACGTCGAGGTCGGGCGCGTCGGAGAAGCCGTGGTCCGCGAGCACTCGCAGGCCCTTCGCACAGCGCACGCCCTTCCCGTCCTCCGAGATGGCGACGCAGCGCACCTCGGAGCGTGACTCGGCGGCCATGCTCCAGACCTCCCAGGGCCCGACCAGGTCGAGCTCCTCGAGACCGTCGAAGAGGAGGAAGCCGACGATCATCGCAGGAAGCGCGCCGGGATCACGAGCCCGCCGCCCTCGTACTGGGTGCTGAAGGAGAGCAGCTTCCAGTCCCCGCGATCGAGGACGAACTGCAGGCTGTCGAGGCCGCGCGTCAGCGCCTGCGGGTCGCCGGGCGCGAACCCCTCGAAGGCCACGTACGCGTGCGCGATTCCGCCGAAGCGATCGACGCGCACGGCGAGGATGCGCTCGTGCAAGCCGCTCCCGCTGTAGGGCCCAGCGAGCACGAACTCGCGGAAGCCCTCGAGGAATTCCTCGGTGCCCTGCGCGAGGGCCGGCCGCCCGGCCTGGATCGGTCCCGCGAAGGTCGCGCCCTCCAGGTAGATCCGGCGCTGGGTCGCCCAGTCCGGCTCCGCGCGCGGGTCGAACCCGAAGGCTGCGTAGAGCTCGTCGATCACGGCCTCGATCGGCGCGGTCTCGGCCGCCGGCGTGGTGCGACAGGCGGTCAGAGAGAGCAGCAGCAGGATCCAGCGCATGGCCGGATTCTGTGGCATCCCCACCCCATCAGCCAGCGTTCCGTTGGCCGGAACGCAGGTCGAGCGCGAGCAGGAGGATCACGACGGGGACGACGATCTGGGCGAGGACGCTGAGGAAGCTCATGGCGAGGGCATGATGCTCGCACGGGCCGACGCTCGAGGGTCATGACAGTCCCTTCAGGCGTCCTGTGTTCGGCCGGAGCTTCGCCCCGCGCCGCTCAGTGAAACAGCTCCTGCGCGCGGGACACCACCGACCGTGTGATGTTGTTCGGGTTCTCACCCAGCTCACGCAGCATGTGCCGCCCCAGCAGCGCGGCCGTCTCCTCGTCGCCGAGCTCGTGCAAGGCGATCGCGCGCATCAAGCCGAGCAGCGCCGTCTCCCCATCGTCGCTGAGACGCGTCAGGATCTCGACGCACTCAGCGAACTCCTCGGCGTGGTAGAGCGCGATCGCGAGGACCTGCTGATAGTCGCGCACGTCGGACCGCTGGTCCACGGCCAAGCGCGCGACCGCGACGGCCCGCGTGGCGTCGCCCTCGGGCAGCAGGCGGCACAGGTTCCAGGCCAGCTCGCTCGAGATGTCGGCCGCGTCCGGGTCGCTCGCGTGGAGGCCTTCGAGGTAGGCGATGACCATCACGCGGGGCGGCTCACCGGCGTGGTGGCGAGCAGCCCCGTCGCGCAAGCGGCGGGGCCTGCTTCCGTGGCGGCCGGCCCTGGCGCT
>JAQBVH010000687.1 GCA_027623615.1 Planctomycetota bacterium
TCCGTGGCACACAGGGGGCCGGCCCATGGGGCTGGCCCCCGTCCATTGATCGGAGCATCGATCAGAACACCGTGTACACGAACGGCGCGACGATCGGCACCGTGTTGAGGAACACGAGCAGCGCCGCAGCCGGCAGGAGGATCAGGACGACCGGGACCAGCCACCAGTTCGGCCCTTGCCACAGGTTCACGATCAGCTCCCAGGAGGTGGCAACTCCCCCCCTGGCCTTCTTGAGGATCCCCATCAGGTCGACTCCTTGTTCCCGAGCTTGTTCCCCAGCGCACCCTGGCGACGGCGAACCACGACGAAGACGAGCCCCGCATCGGGGTCGTTGATACCAGCGATCATCCAACCCACCCTGCGGCGCCATAGGCCGAAGGCTCCGGGGTCGGTGGTCGCCTCGAACAGCGTGCCCCCGGGGCTCGGGGGCACGCTGCGCACCCACTCGAAGCCCAGGCCGTCCAGGTGCTTCAGCGTGCGCGGGGTCGGCAACCACCGCTCGAGCGGGTGCCGGTACTGGTCCTCGATCCAGATGCGCTTCTTCTCGGCGTCCAGGTCACGGCGACGCAGGACGGAGTCGAGGGCCCAGATCGGTCTGGCGGGCTTGCCGCGCAGGCGCGCGATCACCTGGCGCACGCCGTGCCAGGCACGCCCGATGGTCTCGTAGTAGCCGAGCAGCAGCACCCCGCCGGGCGCGACGCAGCGGGCCACGCAGTCGATCGCACGCCAGGGCTCAGGGGTGTGGTGCACGACCCCCCGGCAGCTGACCACGTCGTAGCTCCTTGGCTCGATCGGCAGGTCGAACAGATCCCCGCGCACGAGCTGCAGGTTGCCGATGCCCACCCGGCTGGCGAAGGCGTCGGCCACACGCAACGAGGCACGACACCCGTCGACGCCGGTCCCCCTCCGGTGCGGACCCGCCAGCGCGAGGAAGGCCGGCACCTGGGCCGTGCCACAACCAACCGAGAGGAAGCGCCCGCCCGCGGGAACGGCGGCGTCCAGCGCCGCGAGGAACGAGGAGCGTCGCGAACGGTCGAGCAGGGTGGCCGCCGTGTCGCCGGGCGCGTAGCCCGGGAAGGGCGAGTCCGTGTAGAAGTCCTCCACCTCGGCCGCGCGGCTCTCGCGCTGGCGATGGCCGATCACGTCGAGGATGCCGCCGTCGCGCAGGAAGCCGAGGTCGCAGCCGGTGCAGGTCTCCTCGTGCGCCGCAACGGCCTGGATGCAGCGCGGACACCACGCGTCGGCGCGCACGGCTCGCGCGGTCGTTGCGTCCGAGACGCTCACACCTCGCCTCCGTTGCGGTAGAGCCGGTCACCTGCGAGCAGGCACGCCAGCTGGCTGCGATCGAGCACCTCGAGGGCCTCGCTGTCGAAGCGCGGAACGACCGCCCCGCGCAGGCGCAGGGTGTCGAGCAGGAGGCCCGGCGCGCCCGTGCGCTCGCGGAAGGCGACCAGCAACGCGTGCAGGTCGGGGTCCTCGTCCGCGGCAACGGCCTGCACCCAGACGCGGCCATCGAGCCCAACCGCGCCGGGCGCCTGGGTCGCGAGCTCCTCCCTGGCGGGCAGGACGAGCTGGCCGAGGCGCAGGGCCGTGCCGTGCTCACCCTCCACCTGGACCCAGCGCTGCAGGTCCTCGGCCGGCAGGGCCAGGCGCGCGCTCAGGAACTCCTCGCTGCGCTGCAGGGCCCCGAGCATGGTCCGCGCGCCGTTCGCCTGTCGCGGGTCCCCGAGCACGCAGCGGTTGCCCAGGCTGTCGCTCGCGAACTCCATCGAGCCGCGCGCCCAACCGACGGGTCGACCGGCCCCGAGGTCGGCGAGCAGGGACTCGGGCCCTGCCTCGGTCTGGTCGGCCTCGCGGTCGCTCATCGTCCCGAGCGCTTCTCCGAGCCGCAGGCTCAGGTCATGCCCGTTGCGCGCCGCCCCTTCGCGGTGGCCTTCACTGTGGTGCACGAGCAGGGCCGCGCCGAGGGCGCCGCCGGCGTCGGACGGCTCCGGCGACAGGAAGACACCTGCGAAGGGCGCCTCGAGGAGCAGGCGCGTGGCGATGCCCCGGTTGCGGAACAGGGAGCCGGCGAGCACGAGGTTTGGTGCGCCGGTCTTCTGCTTCGCCAGGATGGCCATGCCCAGCGCCCGCTCCTCGAGCACGGCCTGGACGCTCGCGGCGAGGTCCACGTCGCGCGGGTCCTGTGGCGTCCAGCGCAGCGGCTCGCCCGGGATGCGGGCCGGGCCGAAGGCGGCCGCCAGCTTGTCGGTGTACAGGCTCCTGGCGCCCTCGCCGAGGTGGAAGGCTTCGACGTCCAGGTACGGAGCGCCGTCGTCGCCCACTCCGATCATGGCGGCGACCTGCTCCTGGAAGCGAGGCTGTCCGAGGGCGGCGAGGTCCGCCAGCCACCGGTCGTCGGCGCCGGGATCGAAGCCCAAGAACTGCACGAAGGCCGAGGCGGCCAGGCCCAGGGAGTGGGGCAGGTGGGTCTCCCCCACCAGCGTCAGCTGGTTGCCCTTGCCGTGGGCGATCGAGCAGGCGCTCCACTCCCCGGAGTCGACCAGGACCAGGGCAGCGGCCTCCTCGTAGGGCGACTGGAAAAAGGCCGCCGCGGCGTGCGAGAGGCTGTGTTCGACGAAGAGCACCTGCTTCGTCTCGACGCCGAGCTCCTCGACCAGTTGACCGCGGATCCAGAGGCGGTCGCCGAGCCAGCGTGAGACCTCACGCGCGAACCCCTTGCCACCCTTGGGGAAGGCTCGCAGCCCGGTGACGAGGGTGCGCTCGAAGCGCCGCAGGGGCTTCTCGTAGAAGACCACACGATCGAGGTCAGGCCCCTTGATACCTGCCCGCTCGAGGCAGGAGCGCGCCGCCTTCAGGGGCAGCGACGCATCGAGGGGCGTCTTGGTGTACAGGCCCTCCTGGCCGGCGGCGACCGGCACCCCGTCGATGACGAGGGCGGCCGCGGCGTCCTGGTGGAAGGCGGAGAGGCCGAGGACCTTCAAGCCTAGTACTGGCTCGTCAGCGAGCCCGAGCGGGGCTCTTGCCAGCCGGTGCGCGGACGGGTGGTCCGAGCGAGCAGTCCGAAGGGCGCCAG
>JAQBVH010000688.1 GCA_027623615.1 Planctomycetota bacterium
CGAGATCTTCCTGACCCGCAACGGCAACTTCCGGCGCGACTCCGAGGGGAAGATCGTCACGACCGAGGGCTACGCGCTCGAGCCGCCCGCCTCCGTGCCCCAGGAGGTCATCGGCTTCACGATCAGCCGTGACGGCCAGATCACCTACTTCGAGAGCAACGACGATCAGGGCACCACCGGTGGCCAGATCCAGCTCTACCGCGTCCCGAATCCCGGCGGCCTGAAGGCCCAGGGCGGGAACTACTTCACCCAGACCCAGTCCTCGGGCACGGCTCAGACCGTGACCGCCGCCCAGGACGGCGCTGGTGAGATCGTCCAGGGCGCCCTCGAGCGCGCGAACGTCGAGACCGTCGAAGAGCTCGTCGGTCTGATCGTCGCCCAGCGCAACTACGAGGTGAACAGCCGCGCCATCAAGGTGAGCGACGAGATGCTCCAGCAGGTCAACCAGCTCATCCGCTAAGCCATGCTTGCAACCTTCCTGCTTGCCTCGAGCGTGACGATCACGCTGCCGGACGCCGCCAAGGTGACCGGTACCGAGATGACCGTCGGCGCCATCGCCACCGTGACCGGGGACGACCCGGCCGAGGTGAAGCGCGTCGAGGCCCTGTCCCTCGGCTACGCACCCGCGCCGGGCTTCTCGCGCCTCATGCAGGCCGAGCGCATCAGCGCGGACCTGAAGCGCCTGGTCCCGGAGCTCGAGCTCGAGGTCACCGGCGCGCTGCGCTGCCGCGTCACTCCGTCGGTCGTCACGCTGACCGCGGCCAAGCTGCTCGAGGAATCCGGTCGCGTCCTGCGGGCGGGCTTCGAGGGCGCAGACGCCAAGATCACCGCGACCGGTCAGCTGTCGGACCTCGTCATCCCTGCCGCTGCCCAGACCCTCGAGCTCAAGGCCAGCCTGCCGAAGACGGACGCCGCCGCGGGAACCTGGAACGTCCCGATCGAGGTGCGCATCGACGGCAACGTCTACCGCACCGTCTGGACTACCTGGACCGTCGAGCTCTGGGAACGCCAGTACGTACTGCGCCGCGCGGTCAGTGCCGGCATGACACTGCGCGCCGAGGACTTCGAGGTCGCGCGCGTCCCCGTCGGCCCCGGCGTCTCGAACCGCACCCTGCAGCCGGCCAGCTTCGGCCACGCCGTCGCGCGGCGCGACATGGCGAAGGGCACGGTCGTCACCGATGGCGACGTCCAGCGTCAGGTCGTCATCAAGCGGGGCGACACGCTCACCCTCGAGGTGCACCGCGGCGCGATCGTGGTCCGAGCCCTCGCGATCGCTCAGCGGGACGCCCGCGTGGGTGACCTCCTTCCCGTTCGCCTCGAGCAGACCGGCAAGGAGCTGGTCGCCATCGTGCGGGGTCCCGAGACCGTCGAGTTCCACATCAAGTGAAGGATCAACCCGTGCGTACCCTCCTGCTCAGCCTCCTCTGCCTCGCCGGCGCCATGCCCGCGGCCGCCCAGCGCCGGGGCTCGATCTACGACCCCGGCCGCAGCGCCCTGCGCCCGATGTCGAACAAGACCGCCCACAGTGTGGGTGACCTGGTGACCGTCCTCATCGATGAGTCCCAGGACGTCAAGAACGAGGAGAAGTCGAACCTGACCAAGTCGAGCGATCTGAACTACCAGCTGCTCGACTTCGACATCAAGCCGAACATGTTCGGCAACCCGCTGCCGTCGGTCTCGGGCTCGAAGGACGACTCCTTCAGCGGCAACGGGACCTACGAGAAGAAGGGCGCCTTCACCGCGCGGCTGACCGCGATCGTGATGGACACCCTGCCCAACGGGAACATGGTCATCCAAGGCCGACGCGAGCTGCGCATCGACAAGGAGGTCAAGGTGATCGAGTTCAGCGGCATCGTGCGCCGCTACGACATCAGCGCGACCAACACCGTGACCTCCGAGCTC
The DNA here is from genome assembly GCA_027623615.1 of Planctomycetota bacterium. GTDB lineage: Bacteria > Planctomycetota > UBA1135 > UBA1135 > JALWOP01. The sequence continues at coordinate 1,903 of JAQBVH010000688.1, forward strand.
GTGGCCGACGCGCGCGTCACCTACACCGGCACCGGCCCGCTGACGAACACCACCAACCGGCGCGGTGTCGGCGGATGGTTGACCGACGCCCTCGACTGGATCTGGCCCTTCTAAGGAAGCGTAACCGTGCTGCTCTCCATCTTCCTGACCCTGGTCCAAGACCCGACGCCGCCCGTCGATCCCATCGTGGATGACCCGGTCATCGTGCCCGTGCCCATCCTCGACCTCGGCGGCTTGCAGGCCCCGGCTGGGCCGCGCGGACGCTCGCGAGCCAGCATCGGTCGCCTGCCGCGCACGACTCTGGTCTCGCCCAAGGGCAACTACGGTCGCATCGAAGCGCGCGTCACCAGTCTGGTCGGCGTGCGCGGCCGCGAGGAGAACGTGATCGAAGGCCTCGGCCTGGTGATCGGCCTCAACGGCACCGGGGACTCCGGTCAGCTCGCGACCGTGATGCTGCGCAACTTCCTGCTGACCCACAACCTGAACGTACCCGAAGGAGCGCTCAAGCCGGACAACCTGGCGGTCGTGCTCGTCGAGGCGACCCTGCCCGCGGGGATGAAGCCCGGGCAGCGCATCGACGCGCGCGTTTCCAGCTTCGGTGACGCCGAGAGCCTGAGCCACGGAACGCTGGTCTCCACCGAGATGTTCGACATGGGCGGTGAGCGCGTCTACGCCACCGTGTCCGGTCCGGTCACCGTTGGCGGCTACACGGTCACGGGCGACGCGGCCACCGCGACCAAGAACCACCCGACCGTGGGCACCCTGCCCCAGGGCGCGGTGATCCAACGCGAGGTGCCGACCAGCGTGGTCAGCGAGAACGGCTACATCTACCTCGACTCCAAGTCCAACTCGGACAGCTTCGGGAACATGGTGCGCATCGCCGAGGCGATCAATCGCCTCTACCCGGGCGCTGCACAGGTCCTGCCGGACGGACGCACCGTGCGCGTCGGCGTGCCGCGCGATCTGCCCGAGAGCCAGTACGTGGCCTACCTCGACACGCTACTGCAGCTCGAGGTCGAGACCGACAACCTCTCGCGCGTCGTCATCAACGACCGCACGGGGACCATCGTCATGGGCGGCGACGTGCGGCTACGGCCAGGAGTGATCACCCATGGCAGCCTGTTCGTGACCGTCGCCGAGACCGAGCAGGTCAGCCAACCGGCCGGCTTCTCG
>JAQBVH010000689.1 GCA_027623615.1 Planctomycetota bacterium
TGACTACGGCATCCAGGTCTCGTATGACACGCCCATCTTCTCGGTGGAGAAGCGGGAGGGCCTGTTCCACCTCAAGGGGCGCGAATTCAGCGCCACCGCGCGCACCTGTGTCATCGCTATCGGTGTCTTCGGAAAGCCCAAGCGCCCCGACTACAAGATCCCACGGGTGCCGGATCGGTGGTACACGGCGTTCTCAGGTAGTCATCGCGGCTGATGTATGGACTCTGCGTCGACGCAGCGAGAGCTTCTTGGACCCACGGCGCGATGTGGGGGTGTGGATCTCGACGGAATGGGTAAAGGGTTCGGTGTCCCCGGCCTGACCGGCATTTCTGCTGGCTGCGCCAGGGACGAACGGCTTCGAGGGACGGTAGCACTGACCTCTGGGCCGCGAACCCACCGAACCCGAGGCCAACATGACACGTTCCACTCCCTCCGTCACCTGCTCCGACGAGCAAAGCACGAGGTTGCCCGACTGGGCGGCACAGGGCGTCACCCTGGTCCTCGACCTCCAGCGTCGCGCCCAACTCGAGCCCCTCACCGACAGGACAAGGATCCGCCGGGAGGGTGGTTTTGCTGGGTTCGACATCCTGCTCTTCTTCCTATATTTCTTCGCCTCTGGGCTCCCGAAGGGCGTGCGAACGTACTGGGAAGACGACGCGCGCCTCTTCGGTAGTCGGCTCGCCGCGGTCGGGGGGCGAAAGCAGTTGGCCTCGCCCGCGTCGTTGTCGCGCGCCTTGAGCGCGGTGGAGTTCAAGGACACAAGGAGTCTGGGGCCTTGGCTCCTTCGGGAGGTCGCGGGCACCGAGGAGGTCATGCGACATCCCGCCGCTTTGACCTGGGATGCTTTGGCGCAGCCCTGGCATGTGTTCGACTTCGATCCGACGGTGCACACCCTCCGCCAGCGCGCCCTGCCCGATGGAGACGACCTCCCGAAGGTGCGTCGGCGAGCGTTGAGGACGGCGGCGCCGGGATACTCGGGTCGCAAGCGCGGCGACGTCCAGCTACGCCGTGCGACCCTGCAACATACCGGTTGCAGCATGTGGCTTGACGAGCAGATGGCGCCGGGGAATGGCTGTGACCGGGCGGAGCTAGGTCACGCCCTCGATGTCGTGGCGGAGACGGTGGACTCTCTTGATGCTCCGCGGGAGCGGGCGCTCTTCCGGGCAGACGGTGCGTTTGGACACGTACCGGGGATCACCGCAGCGCGTGAACGAGGCCTCGCGTTCTTGAGCCGGCTGACCCGTCCGAAGCTGCTGGACCAGCCCGAGGTACGGCAGCGGCTGGCCGAGGCGACCTGGCTCTACGTCCCAGACTCCCGGAGCGGACCCAGGCGTTCGGCCATCGATCTTGGCATGGTGACACTCACAGCGGGCAAGGACGTGATGCGAGAAGATGGCTCGCCCTATGTGCCGGTGGAGGTGCGCGTGGTCGTGAGCCGGTATCCCTGCGACGAGGAGTCCACGCGGGGTCGTGGCCCTGTCCTGAATGGATGGAGGTACGAGCTGTTTGTAGCAGACGGCCTCGTCGCGGACGCGTGGCCCGCGCAGGAGGTTGTTGCGCAATACTACGGCCGCACCGCCGAAGAGAACCGATTTCACCAGGAGGACATCGAGCTCAACCTGGACCGGATCTTCAGCTACCATCTCCCCGGCCAGGAGTTCGCGACCTTGGTGGGCCTGTTCGTGTGGAACCTCCGTGTGGCGCGGGGGTTTGAGTTGGCGCCGCCGCCTGCGCCCACGCGGTCGCTGGCGCCGCAGGAGGCCGAGGTTGACCTCCGCTTGGTGACTGCGAACCCTCTCAAAGACGCGGTCGCGAGGACGGAGGCATCTGTTGAGGTGAAGGCCATGGGAGACCCGCCCGTGGCGCCAACGGCGACGCCTCTCCCCACGGGGGAGCACGCCCTCGAGCGCGCCCTATCCGTCGTGCTCGACACCTTTGACTGGGAGCGGTTGTTGGCGGGGCGAGCGGCGTGGAGTCGGCCGCCAGGGAGCACAGGGCTGCTCTGCCCACACAGCCAGCCACTGCCCCTCACCTGCGCGAAGACCAAGACCCCAGCACGGTGTCGGCTGCAGTTCAAAGGCGCACCGGGAGCGTGCGGGGACTGCGCATCCATGGCGAGTTGCTTCCCGACGGCTCGCTCGACCTCGGCCAAGCTCACCAGCGTCACCGTCTCCGCGGAGCAGGGGGCGAGGGTGCGGGAGGCGCTGGGGCCGGTCCAGCAACTAAGGAGAGGTACCCCTTCGCCGCCCAAGGGGGGCGCGCCAAAACGCGTACAGCACAAGCCACCAAATGGGCCCGTACGGGTCGCCCTCGCCATGAGGCAGCCCGTCCCAGAGCTCGCCCCCGGCCCTCACGCGGTCGTCGATCCCCTGCTCCTCCCTGCCGCCGCAAGGCGTGTCTTTCGTCGAGCGACCCGACACATGGATATCTACGTCACGGTAAATCTCCCAGACGCCCCCCTCCCATTCCCAAGGCTGCTCGCCCGCTCCAAGGCCGACCGCCAGCACCGCCGCTGTACCTGGGATCAGCATCGAGACCGGTACGCCCTACCGCCGGACGCACGGGTGTCGATCCGCATGGACGGCGGCAGTGCGCTGTCGGAGATCGTGGGCTCCTTGGATCGTAGGCCGTTCCGGGCCGCCGGATAGCGCTCTTCGGTCGCGGAGGAGGCGAGAGGCACGACCGCCGCGTCTGCGCGGATAGGTACAGCTGCGCTCGTCACGGTTAGCCAGGAGGCAACAGGGTCGAGGGGCGTCTGCGATATTCGCGCCTTAGCAACTCCAGACTCCTCGTTATCGAGATCCCGCAGCGCGCCAGCACCAGTTCCCGTGGGCTCGCCCGGCCGGTGACCTCACCCCAAATCGCGCTCGCGATGACGCCAGCGTCGAGACGCCGACCCCGGCTGCCAAAATGTTCCGCACCAAAGGAGTCAAACAATTGGCCCGCCCTAGCTTTTCACCGAATCGGATCCCGTGGGACCAAGGACGCGGTGCTGCAGTTCCGAGCAGTGACAGAGCAGCTTCCAGAACCGCCTCTCGCGTTGTTGACCTCCGCTCCAAGGAGACTCGGGGGGG
>JAQBVH010000690.1 GCA_027623615.1 Planctomycetota bacterium
CGGTTCGTGCGGTACTCCTCAGCGGAAAACCACCGCTGGGTGTGCGACTCCGTACGGCGGAAACTCCGTGCCGCGGTAGGACCCCTGCGGGGTTCTAGCGGGTGAGGCGCACGCCGAGCAGGAAGATCAGCCCCTCGCCCACGTCCTGACCGCTGGTGTCGATGTTGATTTCGGCGCCGATGGACGCGGTCCAGTCCGTGCGCCAACCGCCGTCCGAGGCGGAGGACCAACCCGCCTGGAGGACGGGCTGCAGGACCGTGACGTCGGTCTGACCCTGACTGGCGGGTGTGTTCTGGCGCCAGTCGATGTCGAGCTGCCACAGGTCGAGCTGACCTCCCCAGAACCAGCCGGAACGCTCACCGCCGAGCCAACGGGAGTACCCGATCCCTGCGCCGTAGCCGCCGCCCTCCTCGTTGTCGTGCTCACCCCAGTCACTGCGATCGGTCTCGTTCCAGGCGATCCGGAACGAGACTACCTCGTCGTGGGAGAGCGAACGCTCGAGCCGCGCCGCAGCGACGACCCCGGCGGGATAGGCCTGCAGCTCGAGGCCATAGCGGGTCGGGCCCTTGGGCCCCTCCTGGTGGAGAGAGGCCGTCGTCGCGGCGCAGGACGCGAGGAGTAGTAGCGGGGCGAGGATGCGGTAGGTCATGACCAAGCGGGGGGATGGTCGCGGGAACAGGAGGACCTTACTCGCGGGCCGTCAGCCCAGGGTCACTTCTCTTCGAGCCCGCACTCCGCGGGCGAGAGGCGCCAGGTCGCTAGCTCGGGCCGGGGGATCCACGCGACCTCGTACAGGGCAGCGAAGGCGGGCGCGAGGTGCAGGTTCGGCGGGGCGAGTTCCAAGCGGAAGCCGATCAGGCTCGGGCCCGGGTCCTTGGCGCGCCCGTTGAACTGCGTTCGTCCGGTGCGCTTGCCAACGGCGACCAGGTCGAAGGCCGTGAAGCGCTCGCCGTTGAACACGGCCATGCCAATGATCTCGCACTCCATGGTGTGCGGGGAGCCCCGCTTCGGCGTCCACAGGTTCTCGCCGAGCTGCCAGAGCTCGCCGGCGGTCGCGCGCGTGTGCCCGCGGAGCGCGAAGTGGACGCCGTCTGCGTTGCGATGCGTCACCGTGGCGACCAGCCGCGCCTCCCCGATCTCCGCTGGGGCGTACGGCAAGGTCTGGCCGCGCACGTCGTCCACCAGACAGAAGCGCGCGAGGCGCGTCGCGATCAAGGGCAGCTCGAACGTGGCGCCGAGCCCGAGGTCCTCGGGCAGCATGGCACTCACCTCGTCCGCGCTGCACCAGAACGTGTCGCGGTTCCAGCGCGAGGAGGGCGGCGCCGCGAGGCCCTCGCGGGCGAGGTCCCGGGACAGGCGCAAGAGCGCGAGGCCGCCCTCGGGGTAGCCGTGCTCCCAGCGGTGCGCGGCGTCGAGCTCGATACCTGCGGGGATGCGCCGCTGCGTCTCGTCGAGTTCGGCGTACGCGTCGAGGGCGTCCTCGAGCAGCGCGACCACCGCGTCGATGCTGCGCGTGTTGCCCGCGCCGAGCAGCCTGCCGCCGGCCGCGAACACCCACAGGCCCTGGCGTGAGCCGCGATCGGTGATCCGCTCGCCGCCGTTGACCCAGCGCTGGAAGAGGACACAGTCCTCGTCGGAGCCGCGCTGCAGTCGCCAGACCTCGTCCGCCGCGCAGGTGAACTTTGCGGCGAGCTCGAGCACGCGTTCGTCCTGGAAGACGGACCGCCGGTCCGCAAGTCCGTTGCCTCAGGTGCACCCGAGCGGGTGGCCGTTCATCGCCCAGAGCAGCAGCGGCTGGTCCTCGGCCTCTGCCCGGCGCAGCCCATCGACGAAGGTCGTCGACCAGTCGAGGGAGTCGAAGCGCCGGTCCTCGGGCGAGAGCGCCAGGTGCTCCTGCCAACGACTCAGGTCCGTCAGGTCCGGCAGGCGGAGCTCGTCCTGGGTCGGTGCGACTGGGGTGAGGGAGAGGAGCAGAGCCAACATGGGGCGTCCCATCCTAGTCCGGGTGCCAGGTTCGAGCAGCAGGGCAGCCGACCTTCAGCGGGTCATCCCGTGCGGCTCGAGCTCGACCGCAGGCCGCCTGGGCCCGGCGCGATCGAGGTCCAATCGAGGGGCGTCTGCGCGGTGGCGAGGGCGGAGAAGGAGAGGAGGAGGGCAGCGGTTCGCATGCCGCCGAGCCTACTCCGCCCGGGGCGCAGCCGGGCTCAACTCGTCGCGGGGCTGGCAGCCCGGACTGCCTTGGATCCTGATCGACCCAGCGCCAAGCTCGGTATGCGGCAGCGCGCGCATCCCGCGCAGACCGGGTGCGGTTCCTCTCCCCGCCGAAACGCAGCCCGCGCGTGGCGGAACGACTCGCCGGCGAACGGCACCTCGTCGGTGAACGCGTTCGACAGGGGCGCTTGTGCTTCCGCGCGGCCCTTGATGACCAGGTCGACGCACGGCCCCGCGTTGCCGTTCAGGTCGACGTAGGCACGCAGCCAGGGCAACGCGCAGCGCCCGGTCACTGGCCGCGGGTCGGGCGCGTGGGAGCGTTGCAGCGCCGCGAGGTTCGTGCGCACGCCGAGCTTCGCGGCCAGTTGCGCTGCGTCGTCGAGGTGAGCGGCCTGGTCAGCGGTCAGCTCAGGCGCCTGTCGACCCTCACGGGGATCGGACCAGAGGAACGACACCTGCTCGAGGCCGTGTTCATGGGCAAAGCCCACATGGCGTGGGGCGTCGGCCACGTGCTACTTGTCCAGCCACAGCTCGACGAGCAGCGGCACGCCGAGGGCGCGCAGCTGCCCTGCCCGGGTGAGGGCCTCGTCGAACAGGTCGCGGCCCTTGAGCTCGCGATAGCGCTCCCGGGTCGAGCTCGACAGGGTGACCTTGGCGCCGGCCAGTCCAGCCAGCACGAGCGCCTCGAGCTGCTGCGCGTCGCCGACCGAGAGGTTCGTCGCGAGCAGCGGCCGCGCGCGCTGGGCGACGCACGCCCCGATCACCTCGACGAGCCTGCGGTGCAGCAGCGGATCTCCCTCACCGAGCAGGGTGACAGCGCGCGGACGGAAGAGCGCGAGCACCTGCTCGAAGCGCTCG
>JAQBVH010000691.1 GCA_027623615.1 Planctomycetota bacterium
GCAGCAGGTGTGCGACTCCGTACTGCTATTCGCCCTCGTCCTCGTGTAGCTCGAGCAGGAGGGCGTGGGCCTCGCGGAAGCGGGGGGCTTCCTCCAGGGCCTCGAGGATCTCGCGGCGCGCGGTCTCGCGCTCGCCCAGCGCCAGGGCTGCCTTGGCGATCAGGTAGTGCACGCGCGCTGGGTCGACCGGGTTCAGGGCGAGCTGAGCGCGGCCGGCTTCGATAGCCTCAGCGTGACGATCGAGGTGCTGCGCCGCACGACCCTTGACCCGATGGGCCGCGGCGAGCATGGGCTGCACCGCGAGGACCTGCTGCGCTGCGTCGAGGGCCTCGGGCCACTCCTCGCGCTCGGAGCGCAGCTGCATGCGGCGCAGTCGCGCGGCGAGGGCGTCGGACTCCTTCGCGAGCCACGCGTCGAGCACCTCGAGCTCCGCGTCGGGCGCGCCCGTGGCCTGCGCGAGGCGCGCGAGCAGGTCGTAGGCACAGCCAGGACCGAGCAGGTCCGGACAGAGCTCGATCGACCTTTGCAGGATCGCGCTCGCCTCCGCGTGGGCCTGGGCCTCGAGCAAGGCCTCTCCCAACCGGTTGTGGGCGATCGCGTTGGAGGTATGATCGTCCACGAAGGTCTTGAGGCCCTCCACATCGCGGCGCGAGAACTCGACCGGATCCCAGGTCAGGCTGGGATACCAGGCTTCAGCCTTGGAGCGCCGCCAGGCATCGAAGCCCGCTTCGAGCCCCGGGAAGCGCGCGAGCGCGGCGTCGATGCCCTTCGCAGCGCCGAGGTCCTCGAGCACGGCGAGCAGGCCCTCGAAGCCGTGCGCCTCGACCAGGTATTCAACGGCGAGGGACGACTCGTAGTAGGCGAAGAGCAGACCCAGCGCGCCCTCGGGCCGCCGGAACCCGTCGGCCATGAGGGCGATCGAATGCGCCTGCCCGCCCAGGATCCGAGCCTGGTAGCCGGGCAGCATCTCCTGCCCGAAGCTCGGGTCGCGCAGGCGCTCCTCGTAGACCGAGATGCCCTCGCTCAACCAGCGCGGCATGCGGTTGCGCGTCTTGTTCAGCGTCACGGCGTGGCAGAGCTCGTGCCACAGCACGGCCTCCCAGTTCGCGGGGTCCGCGCCCTGGGTCACCGGGCTCTTCATCGTGACCACGTTGCCGAAGCAGACGCCGAGGAAGCCCTCGCCGCCGGGCAACCCGAAGGTGCGGATCGCGAAGTCGGACTGCTGCGCGAAGAGCTCGAGGACGAGGTCGTCCTCGAAGGTGACCTGGTAGCGCGCGCCGAGCACTCGCTTGGCCTCGAGGGCCAGCTCGAGCACGCGCTCGCCGTAGACCGCGGCCTCCTCGGCCGCCATGCGCACGATGACCCCGTCGCGCTCGAGGGTCGCGTACTCCACGAGCACGTCGTGCAGCACCATCAGGTTGTAGGCGACGACGTGGTAGGGATCGGCGGCGAGCACCTCCTCGGCCATCTGCCAGCCTTCGGTCTCCTGGCCGAGACGCAGGAGGTCCTGGGCCAGGTGGAAGCGCGCGTCGAGATGATCGGGGTCCTTCTCGAGCGCCCGTCGCTGCGCCGCGGCCGCCTCGGCGAAGCGGTACTTCTGGCTCAGCTCGCGTCCGATCAGGTGGTCGACCAAAGGGTCCTCGGAAGAGCGGGCGAGGGCGGTCTCGCGGCAAGCCTTCTCCCTGGCATCGTCACCGGCGAGGTGCGCAATCACCGCCCGCCAGGCCCACGCCTTGGGCGAACCCGCGTCGACGTCGAGCAGCCTCGTGATGTGGCTCTCGGCGAGGGTGAACAGGTCCCCGGCCACCATGTTGTCGATCGCCATCGACAGGGCGGCGGGGTGATTGGGATTGAGCTGCAGGGCGCTGTCGACGAGCAGCGCCGCGTTGCCCGGGTCGCTGGTGTCGACGGCGCGCGCCAGCATGACGATCAGGTCGGGATCCTCGGGAGTCTCCTCGAGGGCCGCGCGCAGCTCCTGCGCCGCTAGGGCGTAGTCGTGCTTCGACAGGGCCAGCTCGGCGATCGCGACCCGCGCCGCGACGAGGTCGGGCTCGTCCTGCTTCGCGGGTCGGAAGTAGGTCTCCAGCAGCTCGCGTGCGTCGGCGCCGCGCAGCCGGTCGATGCGGCCCAGGCTGACCTGATCCAGGGCGCTGCGGTAGCGCCAGTCGTACCGGCGGCCCATCTGGTGGGCCTGCTCGAGCACCTCCTGCGCTCGCTCGAGCTGCCCGCAGCTGCGCAGGGCCCCGTGGGCGACCAGGCGAATCGCCAGGTCCCGGTCGCAGTCCTCGAGCGCCCGGTCCACAGCGTCGCCCAGCGCCTCGCACTCGCCGAGCACCCGCAAGCTCTCGAGGTGCAGGGTGTGCCACTCCTCCTCGCGCACTCCCGGATCCGCGGCCCCCTCGATCGCGAGGGCCAGGCACTCGCGGTACTGCCCCGTCCGGTACAGCTCCTGCGCCTCATCCAGGTCGGCTGCGGGGGCGAGCAGGCAGAGGGCGGCGACCGGAAGCATGGGCCCAAGCCTACGGTCCTGTTCGGGGCGCGTGGTGTCTGGAACACAAGCCGTGCACCTGGGAGGCTGCGCCACTGGTGCAGACTCCGACCGTCACACAGCAGGTGTGGCGCCAAACAACGCTCGCCCCTTCCGCAGGCGGCGTGGGCGGCCCCAAGGGGGTCGCTCGGCCCAACACCGGCAGGTGTGGCGCCAAACATCGCTCGCGCCCCTTCCGCAGGCGGCGTAGGCGGCCCCAACGGGGTCGCCTACGCGGCTATCCTCTTGCGCCGTGGACACCTCAAGCAACGTCTGGCACGTGCTCGTGACGGGCCCCCTCCAGGGCCTCGAGGACTGGTGCGCCGCCGCCGGCGAGGCCGGTTGGCGCGCGACGCCGTTCCCTCTGGTCACGATCGAGGCGACGGGGACACCCGCCTGGTCGGGCCAGACCCTCCCCGGCTGGATCGCCGTGACCAGCTCGAACGCCCTGGCCGCCCTCAAGGACTCCATCGACGCCCATCCCGCGCTCGGCGACGTCCCGGTCTGCTGTGTGGGTGAGGCGACCGCGCAGCGCGCGACC
>JAQBVH010000692.1 GCA_027623615.1 Planctomycetota bacterium
TGCTCACGGATTTCACGATAATCTGAAATCCACTGGGAGCAATGGAAATCTGAGCGCCGCGCCCCCCGCGCGCGCCCCAACACCCCACCGCGCCATGCCCCCCGAAACTCAGCCCCAGGCCTCACCCGCTGAGTTCCTGGGCCTCGACGAGACCCTTCGAAGCGAGCTGTGCACCTTCGAGGTGTTCTTCAAGACGTTCGGCTTCAAGCGCATCCTCGGTCGGGTCTGGGGTCTGCTCGTGCTCTCGGGTCAGGCCCTCTCGAGCAAGGAGATCGCGGCCGAACTCGCGATCTCCCAGGGCGCGACAAGCACGGCGGTGAACGAGCTCGCCGAGTGGGGCGCCATCCAGTCCGAGTTCGATTCGACTCGCCGCTGCCATCTACACAAGCCGGTCGGCAACACGCTGAGCATCGTGGCCACGGTCCTGCGCCGTCGCGAGCAGGTCGTGTTCAGCCAGTTCAAGCAGGGCGCGGAGCGCGCCCTCAGGCACGTCAAGCAGCGCTACGGGACCAGGGATCCGCGCGCGCTGACCCTGCGCTCGATCATCTCGTCCTGCGAGATCGCGGAGGCGTTGATGCACCTGATCTTCGGGGCGGTGGGCTCCGCCCTCGGCGACCCCCAGAGCCTGCTCTCGAAGACCGTGGCCAAGGCCCTGCGCCTCGGTCTGGGTGGACCGGCCAAGCTGATCGCCGCCGGCCTCGACCCCGAGGAGCACAAGCGCGAGGAACAAGAGCTCGAGCGTCAGGAGGAGCGCCGCCATGGTTGACCTCCCGCGCATCGTGATCACCGGCGTCGGGCTGACCAGCCCGAACGGGGACGACCTGTCGACCTACCGCGCGAACCTGCTCGCGGGCGTCTCCGGCGTCGAGCCCTGGGAGATCCGGCACTTCGGCGCAACCGTGGCCGGCGTCTGTCACTTCGAGGCGACCAGGTACCAGAAGCGCAAGGCCCTGCGCCGCGGCACGCGCGCCGGGTCGATCGCGATCTGGTGCGCGAACGAGGCCCTGAAGCACGCGGGCATCGACCTCGATCACTTTGACCGCTCCAGGGTCGGCGTCTACGTCGGCACGACCGAGCACGGCAACGTCGAGACCGAGAACCAGATCCACGAGGTCAGTCAGTACGGCTTCGACCTCTCCTACTGGTCTCACCATCACAACCCGCGCACGGTGGCGAACAACCCGGCGGGTGAGGTGACCCTCAACCTCAACATTCACGGGCCGGCCTACTGCGTGGGCGGCGCCTGCGCAGGCGGCAACCTGGGGCTGATCCAGGCCGCGCAGATGCTGCAGCTGGGCGAGGTCGACGTGGCCCTCGGCGGCGGCGTCTCGGAGTCGATCCACACCTTCGGGATCTTCGCGAGCTTCAAGTCCGAGGGCGCCCTCGGCGGCCACGACGATCCGACCAAGGTCTCGCGGCCCTTCGACCAGGACCGCAACGGGATCGTGGTGTCCGAGGGCGGCTGCCTCTACGTGCTCGAGCGCCTCGAGGACGCGCGGGCGCGCGGCGCGAACATCCTGGCGGAGGTCGTCGGCCACGCGGTCAACTCGGACGCGGCCGACTTCGTCCTGTCCCTGCCCGAGCGCCAGGTGGAGTGCATGCGCACAGCCATCGAGCGTGCCGGGATGGCGCCCGAGGACATCCACATCGTCAACACGCACGCCACATCTACGCCCCTGGGCGACATCCAGGAGTGCGTGGCGGTCGGCCAGGTGTTCAACGACAGCGCGACGACGCGCGTCAACAACACCAAGAGCTTCATCGGTCACACCATGGGCGCCGCGGGAGCCCTCGAACTGGCCGGCAACCTGCCGTCCTTCAATGACGGCGTCGTCCACCCCACGATCAACGTGGAGAACCTGGACCCCGAGTGCAGCCTGCGCGGACTGGTCCTGAACGAACCTCTCGAGGTGGGTCGCGTCGACACCATCCTCAACCTCTCCTTCGGAATGCTCGGTATCAACTCCGCGGTCGTCGTCCGGCGTCCCGGGGTCTGAGTCCCCACCCCATCCCCCGAACTGCAATGACTACGGAAGAGATCGTCCTCGCCGTCAAGGACATCATCGCCACCATCGCCCCCGACGAGGAGCTCGCCGGGCTCAGCATGGACGAGCCCCTGCGTGAGCAGATCGAGCTCGACTCGATGGACTTCCTCGACATCGTGATGGAGCTGCGCAAGCGCTACGGCGTGCACGTCCCCGAGGAGGACTACAAGGAGCTCGCCACGCTGCAGGGCTGCGCCGATTTCCTGGCCCCGCTCATGGCCGACAAGGAGCTCAAGCTCCAGGTCTGACTGGCATGCCGGACTCCTCCTACGACGTCATCGTCGTCGGCGCCGGCCTCTCGGGGCTCGCGGCGGGGATCCGGCTCGCCCAGTACGACCAGAAGGTGGTGCTGCTCGAGCGCCACTACCTCTGGGGTGGCCTGAACTCGTACTACAAGAAGGACGGCCACCGCTTCGACACGGGCCTGCACGCCCTGACGAACTTCGCCCGGCGCGGCGAGCGGGGCCGACCGCTGACGCGGGTGCTACGCCAGCTGCGGCTGCCCTGGCAGGAGCTCGAGCTCCAGGAGCAGCGCGAGTCGCGCACGGTCTTCCCGGAGGGCAGCCTGCGCTTCAACAACGACTTCGAGCTCCTGCGCAGCGAGGTCCACGCGGCGTTCCCTGAAGAGCGCGAGGGCTTCGACCGGCTGGCAGCCGAGCTCGCGGCCGCCGGCTACGCCGACGTGACCGAGGCCCGACCCGCGCGGCAGGTCCTCGCCGGGTACCTCTCCGACCCGCTGCTGATCGACCTCTTGCTGCACCCGATCCTCTGGTACGGCTCCCCCACCCCGGGCGACGTGCAGTGGCCCGTCTTCGTCGTGATGTGGAAGAGCCTCTACGAGGAGGGCTTCGCGCGCCCCGCCGGCGGCATGCGGCCGCTGCTCGATCGGCTGCGCAGGCGCTACCTGGAGCTGGGCGGCGAGCTGCGCATGCGCGCGGGGGTGGCCCAGATCGTGCGCGCGGGCGGGGCCGTCCAGGGCGTGCGGCTCGAGGGCGGGACCGAGTTGAGCGCGCCGC
>JAQBVH010000001.1 GCA_027623615.1 Planctomycetota bacterium
AAGCGCTTGGGGGAGAGCAGCGTCACCTCCCGCGTGTGGTCGCTGACGTCGCCCTGGTGGGTCGTCGCCCAGTCCTCGATGCTGTCCCGGGTTCGTTCCTGGGCAGCGTCGAGCTGGACGCTGGAGGTCCACAGGGCCTGACCGGTCTCGGCGGACACGAGGTCCATCGACAGGCCAAGGCGCTGGGGCGGATGGACTTGTAGGTCGGTCACGGTCGGGATCAAGAGCCCGTCGAGGCGATAGCGGCTCGCGACCGCCAGGACCGTGCGTCCGGAATACGTCCCCTTGCGATGCGGTTCGAGGCTCGGGATCGCCTCCAGGTCGAGGGCCGTCAGGCGCACGATCTCGATCGCGGAGCCGGCGCTGAACTCGGCCAGGCACGCGGCCTGGATGTCGTCCTGTTGCTGCTCCGTCAGGCGTGTGCCGACCGGCGGCATCAGGCCGATGCGCCGTAGTTCGTAGGAGCCGAAGTCGGAGACCATGCGCGCGCTGGCGAGCGGCGCGACGGCCTTGGGGCTGGCACAGGCAGCAGCCAGGACGAGGGCGGCCAGGGCGATGGCTCTCACGGCTGGCTCCCCTCACCTTCCGTGGCCAGGCGGCGGCGCGCGGTGTCGTTCAGCTTCGTGAAGTCACGCCATTCGATCGCCGACTGGAGCCACGCCTTCTCCGCCTGCAAGCGCCGGATCTGGGCCGTGGTCAAGCGCGCCGCCAACTCGCGGCGCTGCTCCTCGACCGCGGTCTTCTCGGTGGCCAGCGTGGCGTAGCCGCGCTCGAGCTCGGCGTAGCGCCGGTCGAGCTCGCCGAAGCGGCGCTCGGACTGCTCGAGGGCGGCGTTCAGCACCTCGACCTGCAGCGCCAGCTCCTCGCGTTCCTCGACGGCCAAGCTGTAGGACTCGAGCAGCACCAAGCGGCTGCCGCCCGTCCCGTCGCTGCCGGCGAGGGTGTGGTTCATGCCACCACTGGTGACCTGCACGGTGCCCGCCCCGGGCGAGCGCATCGGACCGGTGCCGCTGCCGACCGGGGCGCCATCCCAGCCATACACGGTGTCGTCGGTGCGCGGCACGCCGGTACCCCAGCCGTTGGGGTCGTCGGCTGGCGCCAGCATGGTCTCGGGTGCCTGCTTCGAGAAGGGGTTGATCGCCGAGTACTGGGAGGCCTTGCAGGAGGCCACGCCCAGGAGGACGACGGCGGCGCAGAGGGGACGGAGGTTCATGGTGGGGCTCACGGCTGGGTCGGTTGTTCGTCGTACTCGAGGGTGACCACGGTCTGTTCACCGCAGGAGCAGGTCAGCTGGATCGCGATCACCCGGCCGCGGTCCTGGACCAGCTCGACCTGCTTCTCGCAGGTGTCGCCGCCGCGCTTGGCGCGGATGGCCGCGTGCGCGCGTTCTGCGGGGGTCAGCTCGCGCAGGTCGACGCGACTCTTCTTGATGATGGCGGCCATGGCTTCAGGCAGTGACATCCAGCCGGCGGCCGGCCTCGTCCTCGGCGGCGCGGCCCAGGGAACGATCGACTTCGCGCGGGGCCAGCTCCTCCTCCTCGGGGAGCGCGCGCGCTTCGCCGTCGACGACGAAGCGTTGCCTCGTTCGTCCTTGCCGCCGCTTGGGAGGCAGGATCCGCACCTGGGGGGGCACACGGTCGATGGGTCGCTCCATGATCATTGCTCCGCAGTTCCCGTCAGCGCCGCGAAGGTCCGGTTCAACCGGTAGATCGCGCGGCTGTGGATCTGACTGACTCGTGACTCCGTGACGTCGAGGACCTCGCCGATCTCCTTGAGGAGCAGCTCCTCGCCGTAATACAGCGTGATGACGGTCTTGTCCTGTTCGGGCAGCTCCTCGATCGCTTCGATCAGCAGCGCGCGCATCTCGTGGAACTCCGCGCTCTCGACCGGGTCGTCGCAGTGCGGGTCGGAGAGCATCGCGCTCAAGCCTTCCGAGATGCCGTCGTCGAGGGACACCTTCGACGCGCTGGTCGCGGAGAGCAGGATCTCGTCGACCTCCTCCAGCGAGGTCTCCATCGCCTCCGCGACCTCCTCCGGCGAGGGCGGCACGCCGCGCTCGTGTTCGAGACGCTCGACGATCGCGTCGAGCTGGCGCACCTTCTCGCGACGGCCGCGCGGAAGGAAGTCGTCCTTGCGCAGCTCGTCGAGGATCGCGCCGCGGATCTTAGCGTAGGTCGAGAACTTCAGCCCGCGCTCGGGCTCCCAGCTGTCGGCCGCGGCGATCAACCCGAGCATGCCGATGCCGTACAGGTCGTCGCGGTCCATCCCGCCGGGCACGTCGAAGCACATGCGCCCGACCAGGTGCTTGAGCAGCGGAATGTGCTCGAGGATCAGGGCATCACGCTGCGCCTCCACGCCGGCGGCTCGTTCGGACCAGCCGCTCATGCGGGGCACCCCGCGCTCGAGGGGTCAGGATCAAGGATGGAGGACGTCATCGATGGATCTCTTCAACCCCGGCTATCGGCCCGGCGCTTCCGAACCCTTGAGGGTGGAATCGTTTTCAGGCCGCCCTTCTCCGGGCTCCGGAACCAAGTTCGGGACGGGCTCGACATCGGGCGTCACGTGCCGCAACAGCGAGGTCAGGACTCGCGCCGTGAGCAACGCCGCCGCCCAGGCCAGCGCGCCCCGCAGGCAGGCGATCGTGACCGGCGCGTCGTTCCAGAGGGCCACCACCGCAGCCGTCGCGCCCGCGAGCGCTGCGACCTGATGGGCGAAGGCCTTCCAGGCCAGTTCGAGGGGCGGGGTGGTCGGCGCGTCCATCTCAGACTGTGGTCAGGGTGTGTCGCAGGCTGCGGTCCAGGCGCAACCCGAGTTGGCGCAGACACAGGACCTCGAGGCCCTCGCTCTCGAGGGCGAAGGGCCGACCGGCCGCGCCGCGCGCGATCCGCTGTGAGCGCGGCAGCCAGCCCGCGTGGCGCGGCGAGCGGCACAGGAAGCGCTGGCAGATCGAGCGCAGCTTGCGCGCGATGCCATCCGCCTCAGCCACGTCCGAGGCCTGGTTGATCACCAGCTCGGGGGTGGGCACGTCGGCGCCAGTGCGCTCACCGTAGCGATCGAGGGCCTTGATCAGACCGTAGGCATCCGTCAACGCGGTCACGTCCGGTGTCGTGGTGACGAGGACACGATCGGCGAGGCACGCGAAGGCGAGCACGTCCGGCCCGATGCCGGCGGCGCTGTCGCCGAGGACCAGCTCGTAGCGACTGGCCAGCTGGGCGAGGGCCGCGACGAAGCGCCCACGCAGGGCCTCGTCCCCCCGGGCCAGCGCCTCGGCGCCGTTGGCTGCCGGCAGCACGTCGAGGCCACAGGGACCAGCGCGCACGCAGGCCGCGAGGCCGGGGCCGTCGAGGGCGTCCTCGAGGCTCGGACCCTCGGGCAGCGCCAGCATCGTCTCCAGGTCCCCGAGGCCCAGGTCGAGATCGACGAGCAGGGTGCGGCGCCCCTCGCGCGCCATGGAGATCGCAAGGTTGGCGGCCAGGGTGCTCTTGCCCACCCCGCCCTTGCCACCCGTGACGAGCACGAAGGGAACCGGAAGTCTCTGGAGGGCGCTCACCTGGCGATCCTCCCGCGCAACAAGAGGTCGGCGAAGACGCTCTCGGTCGCGCGATGCAGGTGCGCGTCGATCGCCGGCCCGTCGCACAGGAACGCGACCGGCAGCTTGCCGGAGAGCGCCTGCTCGAGGACAGGCGCGGGGCGCTCGGTCTCGTCCAGGCGCGTCACCACGCAGCCGTCGCAGGTGGCGGTCGCGCAGGCGCGCGCGAGGGCCTCGTTGTTGGCGCTCGCGGGGAGCACCAGGAAGCGTACGAGCTGAGCCTCGACGTTCTCGAGCGCGAGGGCTTCGGCGAGGCGGTCGAGGGCTGCGCCGTCCTCCGCCGGGCGCCCGGTCGTGTCGATCAAGACCACGTCCGGCGCGGGCTCCGCGCTGGCGAGCGCCTGGGCCAGCTTGGCCGGATCGCGCAGCGCAATCGTCGTGCAACCGATGTGCTTGCCGAGGGCCTTGGTCTGCTCGACCGAACCGACCCGATGGGTGTCGGTGGTCACGATCGCGACCCGCTTGCCGGCCTTGCTGAGGCGCAGGGCGAGCTTGGCCGCGGTGGTCGTCTTGCCTGCGCCAGGGGCGCCGAGCAGGGCGAAGATCGTGGTCGTGCCGCGGCGCATCTTCGCCTGGGCGACCGAGAAGATCGCTCCGAGTTCGTCCCCGGCCAGGTCGAGGGGGTGACGCCCCTCATCCGCGCGACCGGCGACCGCTTCGAGTACACGCTCGGTCAGGCGCTGGGAGGTGCCGGACATGCGCAGCCGCTCCTCGACCTCCGCGGTCGAAGGCCGCGGCTTGGGCACGCGGCCGACCTCGGGCGAGTGCGCGAGGATCGCGCGGGCGCGGCCGCGGAGGCGCGACAGCTCGTCCTTGGTGCGCGGCGCCGTGTCGGCTACGGCCAGGGTAACCCCCCCTGCGGCGGTGCGTTGTGAGAGCACGACCGCCCTCTCGCCGACCGCGTCGCGGGCGCGCTCGAGCGCGTCGTTCAGGTCGCGACCTTTGACTTGGTGAATGCGTGTCATCTAGTCCTCCATCTTCACGACCGCGACGGTCTCGACCGCGCGGGCAGGGATCACTTCGTTGTAGGAAAGCACCGCGACCTTCGGCAGCGAGGAGCGCACCAGCTCGCCGACGAAGCGGCGCACGTTGGAACGCACCAGCAGCACGACGTCGAGGCCGGCCTGTGTGGCCTGGGCGATCTGCTCACCCACTTGAACCATCAGCGACTGCAACCAGGCCGGGTTGACCGGCGCAGCGTCGCTGTCCGTCGCGCCGACCGCCGCGGCCAGACGCAGCTCGACATCGGGGTCGAGCGTGATGGCGCGCACCGTGCCGCCGGCGCTGCCGTGCTGCTCGCACAGGGCGCGCGCGAGGCGCTGGCGCACGAGCTCGGTCAGGGTGTCGACGTCCTTCGAGCGGCCGATATTGTCGGCCAAGGCCTCGAGGATCGCGGACATGTTGCGGATCGGCACGTCCTCGGCGAGCAGGTTGCGCAGCACCTGCTGCACGTCGCCGTAGGACATCTTGTCGGGGATCAGCTCGGCGACGACCGAGGGCGAGACCTCCTTGGCTGCCTCGACGAGGTCCTTGACGTCATCGCGGGTGAGCAGCTCGCCGAGGGTGTCACGCAGGGTCTCCGACAGGTGCGTCACGAGCACGCTGGTCGGGTCGATGACCGTGTAGCCCATGACCTCGGCCTCGTCGCGACGGTTCTCGTCGATCCACCAGGCCGGCAGCCCGAACGCCGGGTCGACCGTCTGGTCGCCTTGCAGCTTGCCCGAGGCGCCGCCGGAGTCCATCGCCAGGAAGCGACCCGGGTGGATCTCTCCGCCGGCGACCTCCTGGCCGCCGATCGTCAGGCGGTACGTGCGCGGGGGCAGCTTGATGTTGTCCTTGATGCGCACGGGCGGCAGGACGACGCCGTGGCGCAGCGCGAAGCGACGCCGCAGCTGCGCGACGTGATCGAGGATCCCCCCGCCGGCCTTGTCGTCGACGAGCGGGATCAGTCGGTAGCCGATCTCGAGGCCGACGCGATCGACCCGCAGGAGCTCACTGACCTCTTCCTCTTCCCTGGCCTTCGGATCGACCTCGGGCTCGGGCTGCTTGGCGGCCATTTGCTCCGCCTGGGCGGCGGCCTGGCGGGTCGAGTTCCAGAGGACGGCCAGGACGGTCGCGAGCAGGAAGAAGGGCAGCTTGGGCATGCCGGGCAGGAGCCCGATCATGAACATGGTGCCGGCCGCGATCAGGGTGGCCTTCGGGCGACCTCCGATCTGCCCCAGCAGCTTGGGTCCGAGGCTCGACTCGCCCGTGTCCTTGGTGACGAGCACGCCGGCCGCGGTCGAGATGAACAGGGCCGGGATCTGACTGACGAGGCCATCGCCGATGGTCAGCTTGGAGTACGTGTCGACCGCGTCGCCGATGCCCATGCCGGCCATCGTGCCGATCGTCACGCCGCCGACCAGGTTGAGGGCGGTGATGATCAGGCCGGCGATCGCGTCGCCGCGGACGAACTTCGACGCGCCGTCCATCGCGCCGTAGAACTCGGCCTCGGCGCCGATCTCGACCCGGCGGCGCTTGGCCTCCTCCGAGTCGATCAGGCCCGCGTTGAGGTCCGCGTCGATCGCCATCTGCTTGCCAGGCATCGCGTCGAGCACGAAGCGCGCGGCGACCTCGCTGATCCGTCCGGAGCCCTTGGTGATCACCACGAACTGGATGATGATCAGGATCAGGAACACGACCAGGCCGACCGCGAGGTTGTCCCCGCCGACGTACTCGCCGAAGGCGGAGATCACGCTACCGGCCTCGCCCCCGGACAGGATCAAGCGTGTGCTCGCCACGTTCAGCCCAAGGCGGCACAGGGTGCTGAACAGCAGGATGGTCGGGAACGTCGACAGCTCGGTCGAGGAGCGCGCGTTCATGGTGACCATGAGCAGCAGCACCCCGGCGGTCATGTTGGCCGCCAGCATCAGATCGAGCATCCACGGCGGCATCGGCGTGACCAAGGTCACGAGCAAGCCGATCACGCCGAGCCCCAGGAAGAGGTCGGAGTAGCGCCGCAGCGCACCGCCGAGGCGGTCGGTTTTGATCGCGGGGTTCGCCATCACGCTACGCCGTCACCGGCGCGCCTCCTTGAACGCGGTAGACATAGGCCAGCACGCCAGCGACAGCCTGGAACAGGTCCTCGGGCACCTCGTCGCCGATCTCGCAGTCACGGTGCAGCGCACGGGCGAGGGGCGGGTCTTCGTAGACGAGCACGCCCTCCTCCCGTGCGATCTCCTTGATGCGCCGCGCCACCTCGTCGATGCCCTTGGCGACGACCTTCGGGGCACCGGGCGCGTCCTCGTCGTACTTCAGCGCGACCGCGAAGTGGGTCGGGTTGGTGACCACCACCGTCGCGTCAGGAACGTCCTGCATCATGCGCCGACCGGCGACCTCGCGCTGGATCTGACGGATCTTGGCCTTGACGTGCGGGTCGCCCTCGCTGCTCTTGTGCTCGTCCTTGATCTCCTTCTTGCTCATGCGCATCTCCTTGGAGAACTGCGTGCGCTGGAACCAAAGGTCGAAGAGCGAGATGGCGAGCACGGCCAACACGCCCGCGATCGCTGCCTTGCTGGCCAGGCGTAGCACAGCGGCGAGGCAAGGACCCAGGTCCGCGCCCGCCAGCGCGCCTACCTGCAGCACGTCCTTCCAGATCACGAGGACCACGGTCGTGGCCAGGGCGAGGAGCTTCAGCGCGGCCATGCCCGTGCGCATCCACGCCTTGGCGCCGAACATGCGCTTGAGGCCCGCGATCGGGTCCAGCTTGTTCCACTTGGGGGCGATCGCCTGCGGCGACAGGCGGACGCCGCCGACCTGGCTGTAGCCCACGATGACCGCCATTAGGAGCACGGGCAGGAGCAGGCCGCCGATAGCGGGCAGGATGTTCTTGATCGTGCTGGCCATCAGACCGGCGAAGGCGTGGTGATCAAGCTCGGCCATGCCCAGGTCCCCCATCCGGTTCAGGCCGTCGACGACGCCGGCGCCCGTGGCCTCGGCCAGTGCCGGGCCGGCGAGGGCGAAGCCGATCAAGGCTGCGACCAGCCCGAAGGCGGACATGGTCTCGGTCGAGAAGGCCACCTGGCCCTTCTCGCGCGCGTCCGACAGCCGCTTGGGCGTCGCCTCTTCTGTCTTGTCTTCCTTGTCCGTTTGCTCGGCCACGTCACACCACCAGGGCGTCCAGGGTTTGGTTCAGTCCGTCCATCAGCTTGCTGAGCAGCCGACTGAGAGCAGGACCGAGCATCGGAGCGAAGAGGAACATGGCCACGAGCCCGCCGCTGATGCGCAGGCTGAAGCCGAACTCGAGCACGTTGATCTGGGGCACCGCGCGGGTCAGGAGACCCAGCACCAGCGAGACCATCATCAGGAGCACGAGGATGGGCGCCGCGAGGGTCAGACCGGCGGCGAACATCTGGACGAACTGGGTCAGCACGACGTGGGGCAGCTCGTCGGAGAGGGAGAGCTGCGCCACCGGCGCGCGCTCGTAGGACTCGACCAGGGCGCGCACCAACCAGTGGTGGCCGTCGACCGACAGGAGCGCCAGGAAGAAGAACAGCTCGTAGAAGTGAGCGATCAGGGGCACGCGCATGCCGCTGGCCGGATCGACCACGTTGGCCATGTTGAAGACCATCTCGTGACCGATCAGCTCGCTGCCGACGCGCACGGCCAGGGCCGCCGTGTGGACGCTGAAGGCCAGCACCAGCCCGATCAGGAGCTCGCGCAAGCCCATCATGCCCATGGCCAGCACGCCCATGTCCGCGGGCACGGTCGGGAAGCCGGCCAGGGTGTAGAGCAGCGCCCCGAGGATCCCGATCAGGCCGAGCTTGTAGCCGCTGAAGGTAGACCCCGTGCCCAACAGGGGCGACGCGAGCACCAGAGCGCTGGTACGCACGAGGAAGAGGCCGAACGCCTCGAGGGTTCCCGGCGGCGGCAAGATCACGACAGGCCGAACTCCACCATCTGGGAGAAGACGCGGCGCGTGAAGTCACTGAGCAGCTGCAGCGCAGGAGCGAGCAGGATCAGCGTGGTGAGCATCACCGCCATCATCTTGGGGACCAGGGCCATGGTCTGTTCCTGAACGCTGGTCAGCGCCTGGAACAGGGAGACCAGCACCCCGACGACCAGGCCGACGAGCAGCACTGGTCCGGCCAGGGCGAGCGTGGTCATGAGGAGATCGCGGGCGAGGTCCACGATTCTGAGATCGATCGTCTCCATATCAGACTCCGGCGAAGCTGGTCACCACGGACTGGCAGACCAGGTGCCAGCCGTCGACGAGCACGAACACCAGCACCTTGACTGGCGTCGAGATCATCACGGGCGGCAACATGAACATGCCCATGGACAGCAGCACGCTGCTGACCACCAGGTCGATGACCAGGAAGGGCAGGAAGAGCAGGAAGCCCATCTGGAAAGCGGTCTTGAGCTCGGACAGCACGAAGGCCGGTACGACCACCCGCAGGGGCAGCTCGCCGGGCTCGGGCAGGTCGGCTTCGGTGTCGGCGGCGAGGATGATCTCCTCCTCGGCGAGCTCCGCGAACAGGGCCAGCTCGTTCTGGCGCGTGTTGCTGACCAGGAAGGTGGCCATCCGGGACCAGGCGACGTTGCTCGCCTCGGAAGCGGTCAGCTCCTGGGCCTCGTAGGGCTTGTACGCGTCCTCATAGATGTCCGTTCCCACTGGCCCCATGACGAACAGGGTCAGGAACAGGGCCAGACCGATCAGCACGGGGTTGGGCGGCAGCTCGTTGACCGAGAGCGCTCGGCGCACGAACGAGAGGACGATGACGATGCGCGTGAAGCTCGTGACGGTGATCAACACCGCCGGCAGGAGCGACAGGACCGTCAACAGGAGCGCGATCTCGATCGCGCTCGACATGCGGCCGCCGGCCTCGGAGGCCGCGTCCTCGGCGACGCCGCTCAGCGCTTCGATGCTGAAGGGGATACCGGGGGTCTGGGTGTCCGGCAACTCGACGGCGGGCGCCGAATCCTGAACGACCGCGGCAGACGCCTCGGGAGCGAGGAGCCCGCACAGCGCGGCCGCGAGAAAGAACCAGAGGATGCGCTTCAACCCACCAGCTCCTTGGTCGGCAGGGGACCCGGCTCTTCACCGCGCCGGCGCAGGGCCAGGCGGGACTTGGCGACCTCGAGCAGTCGGTCGAAGGGCGCCTCGTCCGCGGCGGCCGTGCTCTCGGCGCCGATCACGGCGTCGAGCTCAGCGACCAGGGACACGTCCTTTTCCCCGAGGCCGAGGGCGAAGGTGCGGTCGTAGCAACGCACGACGGCGAGCTGGCGCTTGCCGCCGAGGGGCAGCACCTCGACGATCGCGAGTGAGCGCTTGGCTGCGCGGCCCTTGAGGGAGCCGGACATCATGCGGCGCAGCAGGAAGGCCGCGCCGACGATCGCCGCGAGGAGGAGCCCGACCACCATCAGGTAGCGCGTCAGGTCGATTCCAGAGGAGCCGAGGCGGGCCGGAACATCGAGTGCGAGGAGGAACATGGCCCTCGCTCTTCGCAAGGGATGTGCCAAGGCTCGAAAGTGGCCTGCGCAGCTCCTGGAGCGGGTTGCGGCCCGTGCCCCTGTCGAGATCCACAACAGGGTGTGGAGAATGCCAACGCCCCGGCCCGCGAGGTCCTCCGTATGGTGGACGAGGACCAGGACGGACCGCTACCCCACCTTCGACCATGACCTCAGCGAGCCTGAGATTCCTCGTATTGCTCCTCATCCCCGGGGCCGCCGCGGGCCAGACCTGCGACTCGTTCGTTGAGGGCTTCGACCTGTTCCAGAACGAAGGTGGATGGGTCTGGAGCGGCACGTTCCAGGCCAGCGTCAGCGCCGGCGGAGTGCCGACCTGGCACGTCTACAGCGAGCCGCTGCACATGGCGCTGCCGAGCTTCCGGTCGACGCAGCCCGCGCCCCCGTTCACGGGCGACTACCGCTCGGCGGAGGTCACCTCGCTCGGCCTCGACCTGCAGTCGTTCACCATCGACGCGGCTGCCTGCCTGCGCCCCCTCTCCCTGGTGCTCAGCTCCGACCAGGGCACGAGCGACCCGAGCGACGACCTGATCGTGACCCAGGTCAGCTCGCAGGCCCTGCCCTGCGCGGATGGGACCTGGCACAGCTTCACCCTCGAGGTGCCCTCGCGCGAGTCGACCCTCCCGCTCGGTTGGCGGGTGGAGCAGAGCTCGCTGCCCGATGACGACGCGACGTGGAACGCGCTGATCACGGACGTGACCCACGTGCGCTGGTCCCTCGGCGACCCGCTCGAGACCGCGGGGCCGACCGACTGGCGCATGGGCGCGGACAACGCGCGCGTGGCCTACGGCGGCGGGCCGACGAGCTATTGCGTCTCGAAGACGACCAGCGCGGGCTGCAGCCCGGGCCTGACCTGGATCGGGCGCCCGAGCGTGAGCAGCGGCGCGTTCGTCATCCATGCCAACCAGATGATCACCGGGCAGGCGGGCCTGTTCTTCTACGGCTTCGCCGCCTCGGGTGCGCCCTTCATGGGCGGGACGCTGTGTGTCGCCGGCCCGCACACGCGCACCCCGGTCATGCCAGCCCAAGGCGCGGACAAGTGCTCGGGGCGCGTCTTCTGGAACGCTGGCGACGACATCCAGTCGGGTTCGAACGCAGCCCTCGCGGTCGGTGCGACCGTCTACGCGCAGGCCTGGGGTCGCGATCCACAGGGCACGGCGGGGTCGAGCCTCTCGAACGCGATCCGCTTCACGATCTGCCCTTGAGGGCGGGCGACCTTCTGCCAACCGGGCCATTGCGCCAGGAACCGGCGCCGCGGCGCGGGGTCACGCGCTCGTGTCGACGCCCGTGCCGGTCACGACCTCGGTCAGGCCGCGGCGCTGGACCCTCGAGCGTGCTTGGCGGGCCTGCTCGAGGAGCAGGCAGAGCTTGTCCCGGTCGCGCGAGACCGTCGCAGTCAAGACAGCGTGCAGGCGGGTGAGCTCGTTGAGCTCGTCTGCGAGGGCTGCGCGCTCCTCGCCAGCCTGCGCAAGGAGGGCGCGCAGGTCGCCCAGGTCCTCGAAGCCCTGGGCGAGGCGTGAGAATGCGCGCCCGACCTCAGGGTCGTCGGGGGCAGCCGCGTCGAGGGCCGAGAGGCACTCGCGCACGGTCGCGCGCAAGGCGCGCACGCCCTCGAGGACGGCCGGCACTAGGCCGCCTCCTCGAGTTCGATGTGACGCCAGGCGTCGAGCAGGATCCGCAGCACCTGCTGGACTCCAGGCAGCCGCGAGGCGTCGCGCTCGTAGCCGGATTGGCCGAGCTCGGCCTCGCAGAAGAGGTACAGGCGCTCGAGGTTCTCGGTCACCTCGGGGGCATCGACGGAGTGGTCGATGGCCAGACGCAGCTCGGTCACGATCGCGTCGGCGCGGCCGACGAAGTGACAGAACTTCGAGTGGGGGTCCTCGGCGTCCTCGCGCAACGCCGCGTCGAGAAAGCGGAGTGAACCCTCATAGAGGAGTCGCACGATCTGGATCGGCGGCGCGTTCTCGATCGAGGAGTTGCGGTAGACGTCGGCTGCGGCGCGGGGGTCCATGGTGGCGTGGAGTTGGGGATCAGGCGAAGGCGTTGCTGAGCGCGGCACCCTGTGCGTTGAGTGCAGCCATGAGCTCCTCGAGGCGCGCGAAGCGCAGCACGAGGTTGCGCTCGAAGCCCTCGAGGCGGCGCTCCATCGTCTCGATCTGACTGTCGAACCGCTTCATCGAGTCGCGGATCGTGTCCTCCTTCAGATCGAACAGCGCGTCCAGGACGATGTGGTCGCCGGTGTCGGAGTCGATCGGACCATCGTAGGTCCCGAACATGCGGTCGATCTCGCGCGACAGGGTCGCCGCCAGACCGGAGTCCGCAGTCGTATCCGTGTAGAACTCCTCGGTGTTCGGCTCGGCGTCGCCGTTGTCGAAGCCGTCCGAGTCGACGAAGAGATCCGCGAACAGGTGGATGTTCTCGGCGATCTTCTCGTCGAACCTGGTTTCGTCGATCGAGAGGGTGCCGTCGTTGCCCTGCTTGATGCCCACCAGCGACAGGGTGGAGTAGCCCTGGGTGTCGTTGGCCACGTCTTCGACGTTCGCGTAGAACAGCGCGCGGTTCAGGGTCGAGCGCACCCGGCTCAGGATCGGGTCACCGAACAGCTCGCCGGCGGTCCCGGCTTCACCATCCTCCTCGGCCGGCGTGAACGAGGACTGCGTGTTGATGAAGCCCAGCACGTCGTTGTAGGAGCTGATGAAGGCGTCGATGTTCTCGCGCATCGACTCCTTGTCCGGGTCGATCGAGAAGGTGATCGGCTGCCCCACCTCGGTGGTCGAGAGCAGGTTGATCTCCAGGCCCTCGAACACGTCCGACAGGTCGTTGGTCGTGCGCTCGACGGGGAGGTCGTCAACCAGCACCAGCGCGTTGCTACCCACCGTCAGGTTGTTCGCGCTGGTCGGGTCTCCGTTGGCGTCGGGGGGCGTGTAGGTGAGGCCCAGACCCGGAATGTCGGTCACGATGTTCGCGATGCGGTTGTCCTCGCCGGGCTGACCCGAGGACAGCACCAGCCGGTACTTGGGGTTGCCCGCGGTGCCGGCGTTGATCACCTCGGCGTTGACGTCGTCGCCCACCATGTCCTCGATGGCGCTGGCGATCTCGTTGAGGGAGGACTGGCTCTGGTTGATCGTCAGCGAGTACTGGGTCGTGCCGACCTCGAAGACCAGCTGCTGGCCGTCGGCGGTCGCCAGGTCGGTGGACGGGTCGATCACCGCGTCGAAGGCCCAGCGATCGACCGCGGCCAGCTCGAGCACCTCCAACGTGTGCACGCCCGACTGGGCGCCGCCGGTCGCGTTGATCGTGGCCACGCTCGGGTCCGAGCTCTGCACGGCCCAGGCATAGAACCCGTCGGTGGTCGCCAGATTGTCCGCCTTGGACTGCAGGTCCTTCAGCTTGGCTCCGAAGTCTCCCAGCTTGTCGAGCTTCTTCTGCGCGGTCTGCTTCTTCGTCTCCAGGAGCTGGATCGGGATCCGCTCGAGGGCGAGGAGCTGCTTCACGATGGCCTGGGTGTCCAGACCGCTCGCGAGTCCACTGAAAGAGATGCCGGAGCTGTTGACCATAATGAGTGACCTCAGCCTGTTGTCGGCGACCGCCGGCTCGGGGTGAGGACTTCTTCCGCTCGGATCGAGCCGATCGCGTGGGACCCCAATAGAAAAGGGTTCCACCCACGAAAACGGAGGCCCCGCCAACCGGCGAAGCCTCCGAGAGTCTCGGGGGAGAGACGTGGGCGGGCGGCGCCCGCCCACGGGGTCTTTACTATCCGAGCAGCGACAGGGCGAGCTGCGGCTGGGTGTTGGCCTGGGCGAGGACCGCGGTGGCGGCCTGCTGCAGGATGGAGTTCCGCGTGAGGTCCGCGGTCTCGGAGGCCACGTCCACGTCGCGGATGCGGCTCTCGGCCGCGGACAGGTTCTCACGCACGTTCAGGATCGACGAGAGCGAGGAGCTGAGGCGGTTCTGGTCCGCGCCCAGCTGACCGCGCGAAGTGTTGATTTCACCGATCGCGGAGTCGATCTGCTCGAGAGCAGTCGAAGCGTTGGTCACGTCCAGCACGTCCAGGGTGTCGATCGACAGGGCGGTCGACTGGGTGTCGACCGTGCTGACGGTGATCGTCTGACCGGAGTCGAGGCCGACCTGAATCGCGACTCCGTTCGAGTTGTCGAGCAGGGAGATGCCGTTGAACTCGGTCTGGGTGGCGATCCGATCGATCTCGTCGTCCAGAGCCTGGAACTCGGCGTTCAGGGTCTGGCGGTCCTCGGTGTCGAGGGTGCCGTTGGACGACTGCATGGCCAGCTCCCGCATCCGGTTGAGGATGTTGGAGACCTCGCTCAACGCGCCTTCGGCGGTCTGAGCAAGCGAGATGCCGTCCTGTGCGTTCCGCGCAGCGACGCCGTACGAGCGGATCTGGGAGCGCATCTTCTCGGAGATGCCCAGGCCGGCCGCGTCGTCAGCTGCGGAGGAGATGCGCAGACCGGAGGAGAGGCGGGCGTAGTTGCCCTGCAGGCGCGAAGTCACTCCGAAGAGGTTCTTCTGGGCCGTCAGGGAAGCCACGTTAGTGTTGACTCGAAGTCCCATTCGGTTCGGTTCCTTGGATGAATTGCGGAAGAAATGCGGACTGAGGTGTCTCCAGAGGCCTGGGGGGACGCATCGGTTTCCTCTGCGGACCCGACCCCGTTGTCCGCGACGCGGGGGAGGTCCGAAGCGATGCCCGACACGGCATCCGGATGGACGGTTGTTCCTCACGCGCGGGTGCTGCTCCAGGACGCCACCGGGAGCTCCACCGATGGGCACGGTCGGTGGAAGGTGGCGTCCTGGATCCCGCGCCAGCTGACTGGACGGCGCGGGGCTCCCCGCCCGGACAGGCACGTGTCCGGGACCGGTGAGGTTGTTCTGAGATGGAAGAGAGCGGGAAGGTCGCGGGAGGTTTCGGGCCTCTCCGAGCGCGGGGTAAAGGGGGACCGCCTTGCGACGGCCCCCCCCCTCAGCGATCGGCACTAGGCCGTTTTTCTCTGTTTAACCTTGGAGGAGCGAGAGAGCGATTTGCGGCTGGACGTTGGCCTGCTGCAAGACCGACACACTCGCCTGCTGCATGATGCTGTTGCGCGTCAGGTCGGCCGTCTCCGACGCCACGTCGACGTCGCGGATCCGGCTCTCGGCGGCGGAGAGGTTCTCGCGCGCGCTGAGGATGCTCGCCAGCGCGGAGGTCATTCGGTTCGTTGTGGCGCCGAGGTTGCCTCGGGGTGTGTTGATCGAGCTGATCGCGCTGTCCAGGGCCTCGAGAGCAGTGTTCGCCTGGGTGACATCGAGCAGCTCGAGGGAGTCGATGCCGAGCACGGCGGACTGGGTGTTTCCGCCGGAGACGCTGATCGTGTCGCCGGAGTCGAGGCCAACCTGGATCGGGATCCCGGTCGAGCTCCCGTCGAGCAGGCTGATCCCGTTGAACTCGGTGGTGGTGGCGATGCGATTGATCTCCTGGTCAAGAGCCTGGAACTCGGTGTCCAGGGTCGCGCGGTCCTCGGTGTCGAGGGTGCCGTTCGCCGACTGCATGGCGAGCTCGCGCATCCTGGAGAGGATGTTGGAGACCTCACTCAGCGCACCTTCTGCGGTCTGGACGAGGGAGATGCCATCCTGGGCGTTCCGGCCGGCGACGGCGTAGGAACGAATCTGAGCGCGCATGCGCTCCGAGATGGCCAGCCCGGCCGCGTCGTCTGCAGCCGTCGCGATGCGCAGGCCGGACGCCAAGCGGGCGTAGTTGCCTTGCAGGCGAGAAGTCACTCCGTGGAGGTTCTTCTGCGCTGTCAGCGAGGCGATGTTGGTGTTGATGCGAAGGCCCATGCCCTAGATTTCCTTGCAACGGTCCTTGGTCGAAAGCTGAGTAGTGCTCGCGGCGTTGCGTTCCTTGAGCACGCCGTGGTTGTCGGTGGTCCCTCAGCGCGGATGAGCCGTCCGTGGGATTTTCTCGATCCCGCGCCACGGAGCCGGAAAGAACTTCCAGGTGCCCTAAGCGGGTCCGTACGATCCGCCCGATGGCCGCGCACCTGTTAATTGCAGACGACGACGCAGGGGTCCGCGCGGGCCTTGCGGCCATCTGCCGCGCGGCCGGTCATCGCATCAGCGAAGCCGCTGACGGCGGCGAGGCCCTGGAGCGCGCCCGCGCCGAGGCGCCGGACCTGGTCCTGCTCGACCTCTGCATGCCCGTGCGCACGGGGCTGGACGTGCTCCCGGACCTGCTCGGCCTCGACCACCCCCCCGCGGTCGTCATCCTGACCGGCCACGCCGACGTGCCGACCGCCGTGCGCGCCATGCAGCTCGGCGCCACGAACCTCCTGCAGAAGCCGATCGAGCCCCAGGTCCTGCAGGACGTCGTCGCGCGGGTGCTCGAGTCCCGCAGCGTGCGCGTTGAACGCGATCGGCTACGCGACGAGCTGGCCCGCCTGCGGTCCGGCCCGATCATCGGCCGCTCCCCCTCGATCCGCCGGGTGATCGAGCACGTGGACCGCGTCGCAGCCACCCCCCGCTCCACCGCCCTGGTGAGCGGCGAATCCGGGGTCGGAAAAGAACTCGTGGCCCGCGCCATCCACGAGCGCTCCGCCCGGGCCGAGGGCCCGTTCGTCGCCGTCAACTGCGCCGCGATCAGCGAGGGCCTGCTCGAGGCGGAGCTCTTCGGCTACGAACCGGGCGCCTTCACCGGAGGCGACCCCAAGGGTCGCGGCGGCCTGATCGCGGCTGCGGATGGGGGCACCCTGCTGCTCGACGAGGTCGGCGAGATGGACCCCGCCCTACAGGCCAAGCTCCTGCGCGTGCTTCAGGAGCGCACCCTGCGCAAGGTGGGCGGGACCCTCGACCTGCCCATGGACGTGCGCATCGTCGCCGCGACCAACCGCGACCTGGCCACGATGGTCGATGAGGGCGGCTTCCGCGAGGACCTCTACTACCGCCTCAACGTCCTCTCGATCCACGTGCCCGCCCTGCGCGAGCGGGCCGAGGACGTGGCCCCCATCGCCACCCACTTCCTGGCGCGCTTCGCCGAGGAGCTCGGGCGCGACTTCACGGGCTTCTCCGAGGCGGCCATGGACACCCTTCAGCGCCACCCCTGGCCGGGCAACATCCGCGAGCTCAAGAACGCCGTCGAGCGGGCCGCCATCATGGCCGAGGAGGGGCTGATCCGCCCCGAGCACCTGGTGCTGCCCCGCCGCGAGGCCCCCGCCGCGCCCCGGGTGGGCTCGTCCCTGCCCCTGGAGGGCTGGTCCCTCAAGGGTATGGAGGAGCACCTCATCCGCCGCGCCCTGGTCGAGTTCGCCGGCAACCGCAGCCAGGTCGCTCGCGAGCTCGGCATCAACCGCACGACGCTCTACAACAAGCTGCGCTCGTACGGCATCGAGGCCGGGTAGGAGCTCTGGCGGCGTGTCCTGTCGGCGACCTCCCCCGGAATTCAGCCGGGACACCGCGTCAGTCACTTTCCTCCGGCCCCGGCCCCGCGTAGCAACGCACGCACGACGGGGTCGAGGAAGGTTGGCCGGAAGAGTGTTTCTGACGCCGTAGGTCGGGCTAGCGCCGTTGGGGTAGGAGCCTCCTGCTACCGCGCAACCGCTTCGCGGTGCGCACGCCGGGCCTTCCTTTCCTTCCACACCGTCGAAGAATTCGACGGGTGTCGGGATTCTCGACCATGCAAGGAAGGTCCCCCGCGAGGGCCTCCGGGTCCCGCGTCGTGAACTTTGTTCCGGTTTCCGACGGGAGACCCTCAACCCGAGACACGTGGCAGGACGACACACGAGCTTGGCACCGGCATTGCGCCCCGCACTGTCGGCAAACGCCACCTCGCCATGTCCGTCACCAACCTCGATCTTCCCAAGAGCCCTGAGCTCGCGTTCGTCCTCGAGCGCTGCCTGGCCGGTCCCCTGCGCGCCGTCGTGGCTGCGCTCGGCGCCGAAGACGGACGCCTCGATGGCCCGCGCTCCTCCCTGGAGGAGGTCCTGCGCCAGGCCGAGGCCACGGTCGACCTGTTCGCCTGCCGCGGCCTGACCGACGACAACACCAGCCTGCGCGAGCTGGCCTGGTGCGCCCGCGCCCTGGTCCCGATCAGCCAGCGCGAGTCCGTCTGGATCGCGACCGAGCCCGGCGGCGCGACCATCGTGACCGACGCCCCCGCCTGCTCGCGCGCCCTGGCCGCTTACCTGATGCGCGCCGTCCGCGCGGGAGGAGAGGTCCTCCTGCACGGCCACCAGGCGGACGGGACGAGCACCTTCGCGATCGTCGACGACCTCAGCGCGAGCGAGGACGTCCTCGGCCGCGCGCGCACGAGCGAGGACAGCCTCGAGCTGTGGCTCGCACGCGCGGACCTCGAGCGCCTGGGCGCCCAGGCCACCGAACACAGCGCGGGCCCGCACCGCTGCACGACGATCCGCATCCCCAACCAACCCTGCAAGGGAGAGCTCCGATGAGGGTCCTGCTCGTCGAGGACGACCGCGCGGTCGCCGAGGGACTCGCCCTGGCGCTGAGCCAGAGCGGCCACGAGGTCGTGCACGCTGCCAGCGCCGAAGAGGCCCTCCTGCACAAGGAGTGCGACGTGCTCGTCGCCGACCTGGGCCTGCCCGGGATCAGCGGCCTCGAGCTGATCGCCCAGGTGCGCGCCCGTGGCGAGCACCCGCGCATGATCGTGATGACCGGCTCGCCGCACCTCGAGGACTGCCGCCGCGCGATGCACCTGGGCGCCCACGACTTCCTCACCAAGCCCTTCGCGATGGAGGAGCTCGTACGCGTCGTCGAGGCCGAGCCGATCCAGTGGCCGCACCGGGAGGCGACCCAGTCCCGGGTCTACACCGTCGACGAGCACACCTCCGACCTGGCTGCGCGCGAGGTCGGCGCCTACGCCATGCGCTGCGCGGTCTCCCCCGCCGCGCGCACTCGCATCGCGACGACCTGCAGTGAGCTGGTCGACAACGTCGAGCGCCACGCCTACCCCGGCGCCTGCGGCGGCCAGGTGCGCGTCAGCGTGACCCTCGACCAGCGCCAGCTGCGCCTGACCGTCGAGGACGATGGCGCTGGCTTCGACCCGCTGGCCGAGGACCTCGATCACCTCAGCGACTGCCGCGCGGGTGGCCTGGCCCGCGCCTCTTGCCTGGCCGAGGACATGGCCATCGAGTCCGCACCCGGCGCCGGCGCCCGCATCGTCGCTCGTTTCCAGGTCGCGCGCGCCCTCTTCGACGAGGAGGAGCAGGTCGACCTCTCCGAGCTGGACTTCCTGACCCCCGACGTGACGCGTCAGGTCCTGGCTGCCTGCCAGGACGACCCGGACGGAGCCTCGCGCTTCGTGCTCTCTCCCGCGCTCGCTGTCTCTCTCGGCCGGCTGCTCGCCGGTCCCGACCCCCGGCGCGTGCTCCGCACCGCCCTCTGGAGCTGACCATGGCACTCGAGGACTTCGACGAAGCCGGCGACGAGCTGGAACTCGACCTGGACCAGCTGGACCTGTCGCCCGCGGCCGGGATCGACCTGGACGATCCCCTGAACGAGGACCTGTTCGACTTCCCTGTGATGGCGGTCTTCCAGA
>JAQBVH010000693.1 GCA_027623615.1 Planctomycetota bacterium
CTCTCGAGGCGCGGCATCGGCCTGCCCGTCACGGGCTTCGCTCACTCGACCAAGGACGTGGCCGGAGTCGTCGACATCGTAGGTGGCGCGCCGCTCGTCGTTAAGCTCCTCGAGGGCACCCAGGGGATCGGCGTGGTCTTGTGCGAGACGAAGAAGGCCGCCGAGTCCGTGATCGAGGCGTTCCGAGGGCTCGACGCGAACATCCTGGTTCAGGAGTTCATCAAGGAGGCGGGCGGCGCGGACATCCGCGTCTTCATCGTCGGCGGCAAGGTCGTCGCGTCCATGAAGCGCCAGGGCGCGCCGGGTGAGTTCCGCTCGAACCTGCACCGCGGTGGCTCAGCCGAGACCATCAGGATCACACCCGAGGAGCGCAGCACGGCTGTGCGTTCGGCCAAGGCCATGGGCCTGCGCACCTGTGGCGTCGACCTGCTCCGCTCCAACCACGGGCCGGTCGTGATGGAGGTCAACTCGTCACCTGGGCTCGAGGGAATCGAGCAGGCGACTGGCAAGGACGTCGCTGCGAAGATCATTCGGTTCATCGAAACGCACGCGGGACCGAACAAGACCATGGACCGCATCAAGGGCTGAGCAGGTCCGCACCTCGCCTGGCTGGCCCCCATCCCCGCGTCACAGCGCATGAACGACACCATCACCATCAACGGAGTCGAGATCCCCCCGGGGAATCGAGAGTCCATCCGCATCCCCGTCGCCGGACGCTACACATCTGGCGACGTGACGCTGCCCGTGTGCGTCATCAACGGGAAGAAGCCAGGGCCGCGCCTGTTCGTGAGCGCCGCGGTGCACGGCGACGAGCTCAACGGTGTCGAGATCGTACGTAGGCTCCTGAACCTGAAGACCGTCAAGAGGCTGCGCGGCACGCTGATCGCGGCGCCCGTCGTCAACGTCTATGGGTTCGTGAGCCAGACCCGCTACCTGCCCGATCGGCGCGACCTGAACCGGTGCTTCCCCGGCTCCCAGAGTGGCTCCCTGGCCGCGCGCCTCGCGAACACGTTCGTCAAGGAGGTCGCCATGAAGGCGACCCACGGGATCGACCTCCACACCGGCTCCCTGCACCGGACCAACCTGCCTCAGATCAGGGCCACGTTGGAGGACTCGGAAGCTTCGCGCCTGGCGCACAGCTTCGGAGCGCCCGTCATCCTCGATTCGAACATCCGCCCGGGCTCGCTGCGGGAGACCCTGAACAACCTGGGCATCCCCCTGATCATCTACGAGGCGGGCGAAGCGCTGCGCTTCGACGAGCTCTCGATCAGGGCTGGACTCCAGGGCGTCCTGTCGGTCATGCGCAGTCTCGAGATGCTGCCCAAGGTCGTCACCAAGCGGCGGCCCGTGGAACCCTTCGTCGCGCGGGGCAGCACCTGGGTGCGCGCGCCGGAGAGCGGCATCATGCGCACGGGAACGAGCCTCGGCGCGCGGGTCGAGAGCGGGGCCATCCTCGGGTACGTCTCCGACCCGCTGGCCGAGGGCGACACCCCGATCGTGTCGCCGACCGCGGGCGTCATCATCGGGCGCACCAACCTCCCGCTCGTCAACGAGGGAGACGCGCTGTTCCATATCGCGGTGTTCGAGCAGCTCGCGCCTGTGGCGGAAGAGGTGGACTTCTTCCACGAGCACCTCTCGTCCTGAACGCGCCACTGCTGCGCGCGGGGAGCCATGCAGTCGATGTCGAACGAGCCCGAGAGGATCCGGCGAGTCGCCCAGCTCCTCCTCGAAGCCTCCGCTGGGGTGCGCATCCTGCGCAGCCTGAGCTGGCCGCAGGAGATCAAGGAGCGCTTCTTCGCGCGCGGCGCACGGGAGCTGCCGGAGGTGCAGTACGCCCCCTTCGATCCCGGCCCGGTGCACGAGCTGCTCGGGACGGCCACCCAACAGCTCGGCAGCGACGGCCCTGTCGATGCCTGGCTGCGCCGCACGGCCCGAGCGATCGCCGGGTCCGCCGAGCTCCTGGCCGCGGTGGGCACGCCGCGCTTTCTCGAGCTGAGCACGCAGCTCTACGGCGGGCCGACCACCGCCCATGGTGAGCAGTGCCCCCTCGACCTCGCGCAGGCCTTCGACAACCTCTACCGCGAGATCTGTAACATCGACCTCGGCGCCCCAGCCCCAGCTTGCCACCTGGCCCAGGGCGTCGCGCAGCGCATCGACAGCGCCTGCCGCGAGCTGTTCGGCGCAGAGGCGCCCGAGGTCCTGGTCGTCGACGACCTCTCCTCCAACGCGCTCGCCGGTGCTCGACGCATCCAGATCCGGCGCGACGCCTGCTTCTCCGACCGCGACGTGGATCAATTGATCCAGCACGAAGCCTTCGTGCATGTCGGGACATCCTTGAACGGTAGCCACCAGAGCGACCTGCCGATCCTCGCGGCCGCGCACGCCGGGACGACGCGCACCCAGGAGGGGCTCGCCGTGTTCGCCGAGTTCATCACCGGCGCCCTCGAACCGGAGCGTCTCCGCCGCCTCGGGGACCGGGTCCTCGGCATTCAGATGGCGATCGAGGGGGCGGACTTCCTGGACGTCTACCGCTTCTTCCTCGAGCGTGGTGGCGCTGAGGACCAGGCCTTCGAGAGCGCTCGGCGCGTGTTCCGCGGCGGCGAGGTCACGGGCGGGACCCCCTTCACCAAGGACTGCGTCTACCTCGACGGCTTCCTACGGGTCACGAACTGCCTGCGGTCGGTGGTCGCGATGGGGCGGCTCGACTGCCTGCTCCTGTTGTTCGCCGGGAAGATCGACCTCGAGGACCTGCCCGCCCTCGCGCACCTGGCCGAGCTCGGGCTCTGCAAGGCGCCACGCTATCTTCCACCCTGGGTCGCGGACCGGCGCTACCTGGTGACCTACCTCACGTACTCGACCTTCCTGGACGACGTCCAGCTCACGGATCACTGCGAGCACTACGGCCGCATCCTGGCTGACGCGCCGCGCTTCTGGAGCTCCGCCGACGGGGGCCTATGACCTGCGGCCGCGGTCCCGCTGACTGCAGCGCTGCCCGGGGCACTTTCCGACGGGTCCCTTCGTAGCCGGCGACACCATCCCCGTGGTCGAGACC
>JAQBVH010000694.1 GCA_027623615.1 Planctomycetota bacterium
GCGCCAGTAGGCCCCTCGTCAGCAATCAGCAGCCCAGGTCCCGTCGCGGGGCCTGGGCTGCTTGCGTCAGAGGCCGAGGACCCGCGCCGCGTTTGCGGCGAACACGGCCTGCTGGTCGGCCGCGCCGACGCCGAGGTCCTCGAGCAGCGCGCGCTGCGCGTCGCGGCGGTCGGCGCGCCAGCCGGCGGGGAAGACGCCCGAGTCCGTACCGAACAGCACGCGCTCGGGACCGAAGACGTCGAGCGCGCGGGCGAAGACCTCAGGAAGCTCGAGCCCGGGCTGGGTCTTGATCCAACCGTTCGACGAGCTCGTGTCGACGACCACGTTGGGGCACTGGGCGCCCACCATCAGGGTCTCGCGCAGGAAGCCCGCGCCGAAGTGGGGGATGACGAAGGTGACCTCGGGGAAGGCGTCGGCGGCCGGGATGATGGCCAGCGGGTTCGCGAAGCGCAGGTCATAGCCCCGGGGTAGCCCGAGCAGGTCTCGCAGCTTGACGACCAGGATGCCGCAGTGCACGTAGCAGATGCCGCGCAGTGGGCGCAGGGCCTCGAGCACGGCGCGCATCGCGTCGCCGCCGACCTCGAAGTGGTGCATGGCCGGAAAGGTGAGCACGCCTCGGAAGGCGCCCGTGAGCAGCTGCGCGACGCGACCCGCGGCGCCCGCGGCGCTGGGGTCGACCATGGCCATCCCGCTCATGCGGCCGGCGGCTTGGGCAAGGATGGCGCTCACGTCCGGGACCTCGGCCGGGTGACTCGCGAAGCCGACCAGGTGCTCGACCTCGTGTCGCTCGAGCTCCGCGAGCCAGCGGCTGCCGTGCTGCGCGGCGTCCGCCTCCGGCAGCTCGATACCGGTGCGCTCGACGACGGCGGCCAGGCGCTCCTCGACGGTTCCGGGCTGGGGCGAGGGGCCGGCCAGGCCCTCGAAGAACGACCGGGTGAACAGGTGGGCGTGGAAATCGATGACGCGCATGGGGCGGGGACTCTACGCCCTCACGCCCCCCTCCAACAGGTTCCCGGGGTCAGCGGGCCGGCGGAAGCTCGGCGCGACCCGTCTGCACCGGGGCCGGCTGCTCCAGCTCGGGCCCGGGGATCACCGGGAGCTTGCTCGTGGCCGGGTCTTGCGGGCCCTGCCACAGGGCCGAGGTCAGGCAGCCCAGCACACACAGGCTCAGGACCGTCATGTGCGCGTGGCTCTCGGGCTTCTTGGAGAACGACACCTGGGGCTCATCGGGAGCCAGGCCGTCCCGTCTTGAGCTAACCTCTGCGCCATGGAGCGCTGGGGCATCGAGATCGCCAAGGAGTACTTCAAGTTCTCCGCGGCCCACTTCCTGATCTTTCCCGACGGGTCGGCGGAGCGCCTGCACGGGCACAACTACCGGGTCTACGTGGAGGTCGACGCCGGCCTGAGCGAGCACGGCCTCGTGATGGACTTCATCAAGGTCAAGCCGGTCGTGCGCGAGCTGGTCGACCACCTGGACGAGCATTGGCTCGTGCCCGGGCAGCACCACGAGCTGCGCATCGAGCGCCCACGCGCCGGCGTGATCGAGGTCCACTACCGCGAGGCCTTCTACGCGGCCCCGGAGGAGGACGTGATCGTCCTGCCGATCAACAACACCAGCTCGGAGAACCTGGCCACCTGGCTCGGCCACGAGCTGCGCGAGCGGCTGGCCGAGCGCTTCCCCGAAGTAGCGCTCGATCGCCTGCGCGTCGCGGTCGAGGAGACCCACGGCCAGCGCGGGGTGTACGAGTTCGTTCGGGACTAGAGCCGCGCCAGGACCTCGGCGCGCAGGAAGGCGAGGTCCTCGAGCGCCAGCTCGGCCGTGCCTTCGCCGAGGCGCACGGAGCCCTCGACCGCCTCCCAGCGCTGCTCGGGGGTGCCGGGCTTGCTGCGCAGGTGATGGGCCAGGGCGTTCGCGATGGAGGCCGGGTACATGCGGATCAGCTCGCGCAGCTCCGCCTCGCCCATGGCCTGGGCCGCGGCCTTGCGCCACTCGCTGATGTCTTCCCCGAGCTCGGCCTCGCGCAGCACCCAGCTGCGCGGCAGCTTGCGGAAGCCCTGCGCGCTGGCCTCGAGGCACAGCTCGTGCAGGCGGTCGATGCCGACGCGCTCGACGACGAGGAAGGCCAGGCCGTAGTAGCCGCGCTTGACGCTGGCCTTGACCCGAGTGGAGGAGAGGCCGGCCTGGACCTGGAAGAGGGCGAGGGGGTCGGCGGGCGTGTCCTCCTCGCTGGTGAGGTGGATCGCCGCGCCCCAACCGAACTTGGCGCCGCCGTTGGCCTCGCGGTCGCGGACCTCGAGGTGCAGGCGCACGCCGCCGCAGGCCAGGGCAGCGCTCGACAGCCGGCCGGCGCGCAGACGCGGGGATTGCTCGGGCACGAGCTCACTGGCGAGCACGTCGCACAGACCCTCCTCGAGGGTGCCGGTCAGGGGCTGCCAGTCCGCGCCCAGGGCGGCGTGGCAGAGCTCGTGGGCCAGGACCCGCTCCTGGTCGCAGCAATTGCGCGAGAGGAGGATGCGCTCGTGGCCGGGGGCGTAGAGGCCTTCCGCCTCGGAGCTCGCTTCGGCGGCGCTGTGGTAGAGGTGCGGCTGGTCCTGGAGCCAGACCTCGAGCTTGTCGGAGATGGCCGAGTTGGGGAGGCGCTCGAGCACGAGCGGGCTCAGGCTGGCCAGGCGCTCGGAGAGCTCACTCGCCTCGTCCTGGGACGCGGCGCGCACCAGGCCCGCGTTCGAGTCGACGGCCACGTCCGGCGGCGGGGCCAGGCACGCGGTCAGGGCGAGGGTGGCAGAGAGCAGGCCGAGGCGGGGGGGGGTGATTCGCACCCCAAACCGTATCCCGCTCTGGCAAGGAGCCAGGAATCGTTTGGGGGGCGGAAGTGCTTTCCGAGGGCGCGCGAGGCGTCCCGCAACGGGTCAGTCCGTCAGCTCCGGCTGTCCAGCGACGCTGTTCCTGGTCGTCGCTGTCCCTAGTCGTCGCTGTCCCTGGGCGACCCCGTTGGGGCCGCATACGCCTCCGAAGGAGGCGTGAGTGTTGTCTGGCGCCACACCTGG
>JAQBVH010000695.1 GCA_027623615.1 Planctomycetota bacterium
GGATCAGCGCGGCGTTCGCCGCGGCGGTCGAGAAGCGTTCGACCTCGCGGTAGGCGGGCAGGAGCTCTCCCGAGCAGGTGATCGGGAGTCCGAGCGCAGCCAGCGCATCTGCCACGCGGCGCTCGGCGCTCGGGTCCGCGTAGCTGTGCAGCAGTCCGATCGCGATCGCCTCGGCGCCGCTGCGCTCGATCGAGCGGCGCAGCTCTGCGAGCTCCTTGTGGGAGGGCTGGGCCAACTCACCTGCGGTGGGGTGGCTGCGCTGCGCGACCACGAAGCGCCGCTCGCGTGGAACGAGGGGCGCCGGGCGCACGGGGTGGAGCGCGTAGATGTCGGGGCGCTCCTGACGACCGATCTCGATCAGGTCGCGAAAGCCTGCGTTCGTGACCCAGGCTGCGCGCGCAACCCGGCCGGTGAGCAGGGCGTTGAGGGCGACCGTCGTGCCATGCACCACGTCGACGTCCCGGCCGAGGCCCAGCGCCTCGAGCCCCGCGAGGACCGCGCGTCCGGGATCGTCGGGGGTGGAGGGCACCTTGGCCGTGCGCACCGCACCCGACGCCTCGAGCAGGGCCAGGTCGGTGAAGGTGCCACCCGTGTCGATGCCGACGGTGGTGCGGGGTCCGCGGGAGGTGGGGGACATGGGCGCAATCCGAACAGCCTCGGTGGGCCGCGGAGGACAGGGAGGGTACTCTGCGCTTCGCGCCCATGCCGCCCCTCTCCCTGGCCATCTCCGCTCCGCCGACCAGCGTCTGGATCGCGACCGTGGCGAGCTACTTGTTGGGGGCGATTCCCTTCGGTCTCTGCCTTGGCCTGTGGCTCAAGCGAGTCGACATCCGCCAGGAGGGCAGCAAGAACATCGGCGCCACGAACGCGATGCGGATCCTGGGCAAGCCCCTGGGCATCACCGCCTTCGTGCTCGACCTGGCCAAGGGCGTCGTGCCGATCCTCGTCCTGGTTCCCCTGGCCACGAGCGAGGAGCACGCCGCCCTGGCGCGCCTGGCCTGCGGAGCGGCCGCGGTGCTCGGGCACTGCTTCCCGGTCTATCTTGGCTTCCGCGGCGGCAAGGGCGTCGCGACGGGCTGCGGCGCGATCGTGGCGGTCGAGCCGCTGGTGTTCGTGATCGGCGGGGGCGTTTGGATCATCACCCTCCTGGGGTTTCGGATGGTCGGCCTCGCGTCGATGACGATGGGCACCACCTTTCCCCTCGCGGCCTGGTGGCTCAGGCCCGAGGATGGTCCCTTCCTGATCGGGTGCGCACTCCTGGCGACCTTGATCTGGATCCGGCACCGAGCGAACCTAGGCCGCATGCTGCGCGGGGTCGAACCTCGCATTGGACGACGAGCCCGCATTGGACGACGAGATGGTTGAAACGCAAGTGCGCCGAGCGCTGGTCATCGGGGACGGGAGCTGGGGGACGACCCTCGCGATCCTGCTCGCCCGCAACGGGATCGAGACGACGCTCTGGAGCGCCTTCCAGGACCAGGCCCTGGCCATGCAGTCGAGCCGGAGCAACGAGGCCTTCCTCCCGGGCATCGGCTTCCCTGAAAACCTGCACGTCTCCGCTGACCCCTTCCCGGCCGCGGAGGGGGCCGAGCTCGTGGTCAGCGTGGTGCCGACCCAGTACCTGCGCCCCGTGGCGATGCGCTTCGAGGACGCCCTCCCCGGGAGGATG
Source organism: Planctomycetota bacterium (assembly GCA_027623615.1). Classification (GTDB taxonomy): domain Bacteria; phylum Planctomycetota; class UBA1135; order UBA1135; genus JALWOP01. Next base: position 1,670 of record JAQBVH010000695.1, read on the forward strand.
CCGCTCGTGACTGCCAGCAAGGGCCTCGAGATGGAGACCTTTCGCAGCCCGAGTCAGATTCTGCGCGAGGTCCTGGGCGAGCGGACCGTGTGCGTGCTGACCGGCCCGAGTCATGCTGAGGAGGTCGCGACGGGCAAGCCGGCCTCGGTCGTGGCGGCCTGCAAGGACCAGAAGTTCGCCGAGCTCGTGCAGGACGCCTTCTCGAGCGATGCCTTCCGCGTCTACACCCACACCGACGCGCTGGGAGCCGAGCTGGGGGCCGCCCTCAAGAACGTGATCGCCATCGCGGCGGGGATCTGTGACGGGCTCGAGCTGGGGGACAACGCCAAGAGCGCGCTGCTGACCCGCGGCGTGGTCGAGATCGCGCGCTTCGGCAAGTCGCGCGGGGCGGACGTCGAGACCTTCTTCGGTCTCGCTGGCCTGGGCGACCTCGCCACGACCTGCTTCTCGAGGCACTCGCGCAACCGCGGCGTCGGCGAGGCGATCGGACGCGGCAAGACCCTGCAGCAGGTGCTCGAGGAGATGAAGATGGTGGCCGAGGGCGTGTGGACCACCAAGGCCCTGTTCGGTCCGGAGACCGAGGCGTCGGTCGAGATGCCGATCGCCGCCCAGGTGCACGCCGTGTTGTTCGAGAACAAGGACCCACGCGAGGCGGTGACCGATCTGATGCGTCGGGAACCGTCGGCGGAGATGGACGGACTGTTCGGATGACACCGACGGTCGGATTCCTGCTGTTCCTGACGCTGACCCTCGCTGGCCTGGGCGGCGTGTTCTACACGGGGATGCGCGCACAACGGAGGCGGCACATCCCGCTGGTGATCGTGACTGTCGGCCTGCTCGCGACGACGATCTACTTCGCCGAGCGGCTCGGTGAAGGCCTGCTGACGAAGCAGGCGGGCTGGATCACCCCCGTGCACCTGACCATCGCCAAGGTGACCACCGTCTCGTACCTCATCCCGCTCGTGACCGGGGTCCTGACCCTGCGCGATGCACGCCGACGCAAGCTGCACGGCCGCATCGCGTGGATCGTGCTGACCATGACCCTGCTGACGGCGGCCACCGGGATCTGGATGGTGATGGCCTCGCCGCCGGCGCCCGCTACTTCTTGATCGCCTCGAGGATCTCGGGTCCGACGACGGCTGGGAGGAGCAGCAGACTCAGGTTGGCGAGGATCGGGACTCCAGCGAGGAGCACCCAGATCGTGCGCGCGCGAATGGTGAAGACGGCGAGGAAGAGCCCGACCGAGGCCAGGGTCCCGGTGACGATGTAGATCGGCAGCAGCCCGGGGAAGAGGCTGGGCAGGAAGCTGTGCGTGGCGAGCCCGAGCCACCACAGGCCCCAGCCGCAGGTGGCCAGGATCATGGCCGCCATCCAGGTC
>JAQBVH010000696.1 GCA_027623615.1 Planctomycetota bacterium
TCGACAGCGCTGATCCATCCAGCGTCACCCCGCCCGCGTCGGGCACGAGCTGCCCGGTCAGGAGGCGGATCAGCGTCGTCTTGCCGCAGCCGCTGGGTCCGATGCAGGCCAGGCTCTCACCCGGCGCGAGGTCCAGCTCGTCGAGCCGCAGGGAGAAGCTGCCCTCGCCGAAGGCGAAGCGCAGGCCGCGCGACGCGAGCAGGCTCAAAACTCGTCTTCCTCGCGCTCGCCGTCCGCGACGTTCGGGTTGTCGGGCGGAATCGGCGCGGAGTCGACCCGCTCGGCGAAGAAGATGTCGTGCTCCGCCAGCCGCCAGCCCTCGTCGGTCAGCGCGACGGTGACCCGCGCGCCGTACTCGTTGGTGCGCCAGTGGGAGTGGCCGAAGTGGAAGACCGCGCCGTCCACCTGCCAGCGGCTCTCGAGGCGGAAGGCCGGACGGTCGAGCAGCGTGGCCGCGACGTCGGTCACCTCGAGCGAGAGCCGGCGCACGGCCTGCACCTCGCTGACCGCGCCGCCTTGCTCCGTCTGGACCAGGGAGTCGCGCACTTCCTTGTACAGATCGCGGAGCAGCTTCCCGGACACGCTCTGCGCCAGGGCGTCGTAGACGTCCTCGGGCCGGGAGTAGTCGAAGGCGCGGTAGAGGTTCTGGTGCAGGGGCTCGAAGATGCGGGCCGCCGTGTCCTCGTCGAGGTCGAGCGCGGTGCGCGGGCGCAGCTGCCACCAGAGCCCGGCGCCGAGGGCCGCCACACCGACGAGGGCCAGCGCGGGTTTGCGAAGGCCAGCGAGGAGCGCGAGGACACCCGCGCCGAGCAGCGCCGGGGCGGGCCAGCCCGGCCCGGTGGGTGTGGGGGCGTCGGGCACCCTCAGGAACCGCCTCGCCGCAGCATCGGGATCGGACGCCCACCGAATCCGGTTGCCGTCCTCGGTCAAGGTGATGCGCTCGGAGCGCCCCTCGCCCTTCACGTGAGCGACGATCTCGAGCGTGGGAATGTCCTCACTGACGGCCCGAATCTCATCGGGCGGAAACAAGGTCCAGGTCAGGTCGACCTCGCCAGGCGCGGACTTGACCGGGTACTCGAGCACCCAGCGCAGCTTGGTCATCGCGCGCATGCCGAAGCGCGGGAAGTGGGGAATGAGGTCCGGGTCCGGGTCGGCGACCTCGAAGCTCTCGACCCGCGGCTGCACGGCGATGCCATCGATCAGCAGCGTGGTCGTTTCGGCCAGGAGCTCGAAGCCGAGGTCCTGTGCCAGGCCGCTCTCCTGCGCCGGCAAGAGCTGGTCGTGTTCGCGGAACGGCTCGACGTACTCGTCGAGGAAGACCAGGTTGAGAGTCACGGCCAGACGCACGGCGCCAGGCTCGACCGTAAGGCGAACGTCGGCGTCCGGACCGTCCTGCGGATGCAGGCCGGCGGCGAGGGCGAGGAGCAGTGCGGGACCCATGGGGGGAGCGGCGCTCGGGGAGTCGCCCCAGGCGCAGCGCGGCTCAGTCTATCGCCCGACCGGCTCCTGTCCGTACGCCCCTTTTTCCCGCTGAGGGTTCGCGAGCGGATACCTTGGTCCCTCTCGACTCCCAACACTGAATCCGCATGAAGCCCGTCCTCAGACTGCTGCCCCTCCTCGCCCTGGCCGCGCCGACCCTCGCTCAGACGATTGACGTCGACGCGGAGGCCCCGATCTCGAAGATGCTCTTCGCCCTCCCGGAGGAGGTGCGTGAGTATCACGATCACATCTCGTTCCTGGCCCACCCCTTCCTCGAGGGCCGGCTGCCCGGCACGCGCGGGATGGAGATCGCCAAGGACTACTGCGAGCAGTACCTGAGCGACATGGGGCTGCTGCCGGTCTTCGAGAACGGCACGAGCTACCGCCAGCCGTTCTCCCTCGGCTCCCGCAATCGTGTCTCGGCGGCCCACCTGTCGGTGGGCGACCAGAGCTTCGTGGCCGGCTCCGAGTTCTCGGTGACGGGCATGGGTGCCGGCGGGGCCTCGAGTGGACCCGTGGTGTTCTGCGGCTACGGCATCGATCGCGGCAGCCAGGGCTACCGTGGCTTCCCCGAGGGCACGGACCTGACCGGCAAGGTCGCGGTCATCTTCCGCTTCGAGCCCATGGACGAGGAAGGCGTCAGCCTCTGGGCCAGCCGCCCGCCGTGGAGCACGAAGGCCGGCTTCAGCCGCAAGCTGCGCGACCTGGAGAAGCTGGGCGCGGCCGCCGTGGTCATCGTCAACCCGCCGGGCGCCAAGGACGAGCGCATCAACTCGTTGATGGAGGGCGGCGGCTCGGGCTCGGGCTACGTCGAGATCCCCGTGCTGATGATGGTCCCCGAGGCGGGCCAGCGCATGCTGACCCTCGCTGGGGTCGAGTCCAGCCTGATGGAGCTGCGCCGCGAGGCTGACGCTGCCGGCCTCGTGCGCGACCTGGGCTTCGAGCTGCGCCTCGAGGCGCGGATCGAGGTCGAGGAGCTGCTCGCGGAGAACGTGATCGGCATGCTGCCCGGCAAGGGCGTCCTCAAGGACGAGATCGTCGTCCTCGGCGCGCACCTGGACCACCTCGGCCAGGGCAACTTCGGCTCCCGCGAGGGCGCGGGCAAGCTGCATCCCGGCGCGGACGACAACGCCTCGGGCAGCGCCGCGGTGATCATGATCGCCGAGGACCTCGTGGCCGACTATGCGGCACTGCCCGAGGGCAGCGACGCGCGCACGATCCTGTTCATGCTCTTCAGCGCCGAGGAGTCGGGCTTGATCGGGTCCCAGTACTACGCGAACAACCCGGCCTTCCCGATCGAGCAGCACAAGCTGATGGTCAACTTCGACATGATCGGGCGCATCAGCAACAAGCGCCTGTCCCTGTCGGGCGCCCAGACCGGTGAGGGCCTGGCCGAGTTCCTCGAGCCCTTGATCGACGCGACGCCGCTCGAGATCGTGCAGCCCGAGAACATGTCGGGCGCGAGCGACCACACCCCCTTCTACCGCGCCAAGATGCCGGTGCTGTTCAGCATCATCGCCGACTTCCACGACGACTATCACACGTCGCGCGACACGGCCGACAA
>JAQBVH010000697.1 GCA_027623615.1 Planctomycetota bacterium
GCCTCGCACCGGCGGAGCTCGCGCGCCTGCGCGAGCGGGCGTCGACGCAGGCGGTCTGGGGCGACCTCGCGGCCGCCGTCGCCTCGAGCGCGGCGCCTGGGATCGACGTCCTGCTCGACGAGCACGGCATGCGCCTCCCCGACGTGACCCGAGCGTCGGTGGGGGAGTGGATCCGCTTCAAGGACAACTGGCTGCACGGCGGCGAGGACGTCGGGGTGCTCACCGACCTGATCGAGGGGATCGGTCCCGCGCTCCACCCGGACGCCGGCGGAGTGTTCACCCTCCCCGACCTCGACGGCTTGATGAACGAGCTCGAGTGGAGCGAGGCAGCGGACGGCAGCCGGCGCGGCGTGCTGGACCTGTCGGAGGAGGGTCCGGGGAGCTCGTCGCGAGTGCGCATCGAAGTGCACACCTCGTCCTCCTCCTCGCGCCGGTAACGGCTCAGCAGGTCAGGTAGCATGCGCGCATGGCTGCCCCGCTGACCTCAGACGAGCTCGAGACCTACCGTCGCGACGGCTGCCTGCTCCAGCCGGGGCTGCTCGCGCAGGACGAGGTGGCCCTCGTGCTCGCAGCGGCCGAACGGGACAGCGCCCTGCGTGAGCACGCCTTCGGACGGGACGACGGGGAGGGCGGCAACGTGCGCCTGGCCCTGTGGAACCACCCCGGCGACGACGTCTACGGCGCGGTCGCGCGCAGCGCGCGCATCGTCGAGCGTGCCGAGCAGCTCGTCGGCGACGAGGTCTACCACTACCACTCGAAGATGATCCTCAAGGATCCCAGCGAGGGCGGCGCGTGGGCCTGGCACCAGGACTACGGCTACTGGTACGAGAACGGCCTGCTCGCGCCCGACCTGTGCAGCGTGTTCATGGCCCTCGACCCGGCGACCAGGCAGAACGGCTGCCTGCAGGTCGTCCCGCGCTCGCACCACCTCGGCCGGATCGCCCACGTGCTGACCGGGGAGCAGGCCGGCGCCGATCGCGCGCGGGTCGAGGAGGTCCTCGCGCGCTTCCCCGCCGCGCACGCGGTGATGGCGCCCGGGGACGCGCTCTTCTTCCATCCGAACCTGCTGCACCGCTCGGACCAGAACCGCTCGGCGGCGCGGCGTTGGGCCATGATCTGTTGCTACAACGCGCGCTCGAACGATCCGGTGCGTGAGCACCACCACCCGCGCTACACGCCCCTGGTCAAGCTCGAGGGCGACGCCATCCGCGCCGTGGGCGCACGCGGCGCCGACAGCCAGGCGGCCTGGCTCGACCCGTCCGAGGACCACAGCGCAACCGGAGACGTCTGAATGGCACGCTGGAAGATCGCAGGCATCAACTTCGACCACTTCCACATGGGCGACAACCTGCGGGCCGCGTCCGAGCACCCGGACGCGGAGATCGTCGCCCTGTGTGACGAGGATCCGGCGCGCATGCGGTCGGCGGCGCAGAGCTTCGGCGTCCCGTCCGAGCGCGTGTACACCGACGTCGAGCGCTGCCTCGAGGAGGCGCAGCCGGACGTGATCGTCCTCTGTCCCGCTGCCGCCCGGCATGGAGAGTGGACGCGCCGGGTTGCGCCCTCGGGCGCGCACGTCGTCGTCGAGAAGCCCTTCGCCGCGACCCTGGCCGAGGCGGACGACATGCTCGACGCGATGTCCAGCAGCGCGGGCCGGCTGATGATCAACTGGCCGTTGGCCTGGGTGCCGAGCCACCGCACCGCCAAGCGCCTCGTCGACGAGGGCACGATCGGAGAGGTGCTCGAGGTGCACTACTACGACGGCAACCGCGGACCCCTGTGGCACGGCGCGGACAAGCTCGAGAAGACCGCCGCCCAGGTCGCCGCCGAGAAGCCGAGCAGCTGGTTCTACCAGCGCGCCCACGGCGGCGGCTCACAGCTCGACTACCTGGGCTACGGCACCACGCTCGGCACCTGGTACCTGGGTGGCCGCAAGCCGATCGAGGTGACCAGCGTCGTCGATCGGCCCGAGGGTCTCGAGGTCGACGAGCACTCGATCACGGTCGCGCGCTACGCCTTCGGCCTCTCGAAGTTCGAGACGCGCTGGGGCACGTTCAGCGATCCCTGGACCCACCAGCCGCAGCCGGGCTGTGGCTTCGTCCTGAAGGGCAGCGAGGGGACGATCGCGTCCTACGACTACCAACCGTCGATCCGGGTGCAGACCTGCGCGAAGCCCGAGGGTTTCGATGTGCCCTCGGACACCCTCGCGCCCGAGGTCTCGAACCCGATCGCGTTCCTGCTCGACGCGCTGGAGCACGACCGCGAGCTCAGCGGGCCCTGCTCGCCGGCGATCGCGCGCATCGGTCAGCAGATCGTGGACAGCGCCGTGCGCAGCGCGCAGCTGGGCCGGACCGTGGAGCTGCTCGGCGAATGAGCGAGGCCAACTACAGCCTGTCCGGTGACGGCGTCGCGCAGATCGCCGCGCCGGAGCTGGCCTACCTGCCGCCGAGCTTGCCGCGCACGCCGCGCATCGGCTTGATCGGCTGCGGCGGGATCTCCGAGACGCACCTCGAGGCCTATCGCGCGGCCGGCTACGAGGTCGTGGCGCTGGGCGATCGCACGCTGTCCAAGGCGCAGGCGCGCGCGGCGGCCTTCTTCCCGGATGCCGTGTGCACGACCGATCCAGCAGAGGTGCTCGCTCAGAACCTGGACGCGGTCGACCTGACGCCGCACCCCGCCGATCGCCTCGGGCTGATCGAGCAGGCGATCGATGCGGGCGTGCCGATCCTCAGCCAGAAGCCCCTGGCCGACGACCTCGACACCGCGCGCCGCCTGGTCGAGCGCGCCGCGGCCGCGGGCGTGCCGTTCGCGGTCAACCAGAACGGTCGCTTCGCGCCGCACCTGGCGTGGCTGCGCAGCGCCGTGAACGAGGGCCTGGTCGGCGAGGTCAACGCGGTGCGCGTCACGATCGCCTGGGACCACAACTGGGTGGCGGGCACGCGCTTCGACGAGGACCCGGACCTGCTGCTCCTCGACTTCGGCATCCACTGGTTCGACCTGGTCGCCAGCTTGATCCCCGGCCTCCCGACCGAGGTGCACGCCGCG
>JAQBVH010000698.1 GCA_027623615.1 Planctomycetota bacterium
GGGCGGAGGCCTCCGGTGGCATGCATCGCTCGCGGCTGGCCCTCGCGCTGGGTGCCCTCGGTCCGATCGCCCTGGACGGGACTCCGCTGCGCGGTCCACTGCTCGAGGGGTGGGAGCAGCTCGACCCCACAGCCCGCTGGATCCGGCTCGTGGCCCTCGAGGCGATGGGTGCGCCCTGGCCCGAGGCCCGTGAGGTCTGCGATCAGCTCTTCGCGGCCAAGGCACCCGCGTGGCTCGTGCGTCAGGCCCTGCGGACCCGGGTGCGCCTCGGCGGACCGCCACCACCACCGCTGCGCGCTGCGGAGGAGCTGCTCTTGACCTGCGCAGACGAGCGCGAGGCGGACGACCTGGCCCGCGATCTGATCGCCTCCGGTGCGCGGCCCCGCGGCGACTGGCCGTCCTGTGAGGGGCACGGCCGCTTGGCCCTCGGCCTGTGGGCCCTCGGCGCAGGGGAGCTCGACGTCACGCGGCAGGCCTTCGCAGGCCTCCTGCGGGAGGGCGGGGACACCAACGAGCTCGCGGCCCGGCTGCGACGCTGGGCAGCTCTTGGTGCCCGCGCCGAGCTCGAGGACCTGGCCGCTGGCCCGGCACCGGGGGTTGCACCCCAGGGCACGTGGCGGCGCATGCTGCTCCTTGCGGGAGCCGTACCGGCGCAAGGCCTCGAGGCGACACTCGCGTCCCTCCTGGCCGCGGACCACTCCGACCCGAGCATCCTGCTCGAGCTGGGGGCGCTGGCGGGACGCTCGGGCCCCGGCGGCGAGCGAGCCCGTGATGCGCTGGTGGCGGCGCTCGAGCAGGACCGCGCCGGGGAGGACCTCCTCCCCGCGCTCGAGATTGCGGTCGAGGGCCTGCGCCAGGCCCGCCTGGACGTGCTCGGCGAGGGTTTTCAGAGCCGTCTGCGGCGCACCGCGGCCCGGACCGGGCACCGTATCGCCGGCGTGCTCTACGCCCCGGACTGGCCCCCAACGACGGCCCCACGCCTCCCACGCCTCGAGGACCTCGACCGGCGCCTCGGCCGGTGAGGCCCTGCAGGCGATGCATGCCAATTCGCTCCGAAACCTCTCGCGCCCTTGGTGTTTTCGGGCCGATGAGGAAGATGAGTCCCCGATCGAGCCATGGCCAACAACTCCCAATCCACCCTGCAGCCCGCCGACCCCGAAGAGGCCAAGGCCGTCTCCGTCAACCGGGAAGAGATTGCGGTCCTGCTTGACCCCCGCGGTCACATCGCGGAGCAATTCCGCGGGCTGCGGAACTCGATCCACACCCTGAACCCGGACGGGGCGTCGCACACCCTGGTCGTCACGAGCGCCCTGCCCAAGGAGGGCAAGACGGTCGCGACCGTGAACCTGGCCTGCGCCCTGGCCGAGCTCTCAGGGGTCGAGGTGCTGGTCGTCGATGCCGACCTGCACGGGCCCGAGGTCGAGAGCTACTTCAGCCTGCCGCGCCGACAGGGATTGACCGAGGTGCTCTCCGGTCGGCTCGACATCGACAGGGCTGTGCGCCAGACCTCCGTGGACGGCGTGTCCATCCTCGGCGCGGGCGAGCTGCCCGCGAACCCCTCCGAGCTTCTGGCCTCGGACCGCATGCGCTCCCTGCTCAACCGACTGCGCCAGCGCTTCAGCTACGTGATCCTCGACACACCCCAGGCCATGACGGTCTCCGACGCGAGCCTCCTGGGCGCAATGGCGGACGGGATCCTGCTCGTGGTGCGCATGAACTCGACGCCGCGCAACTTCGTCGAGCAGACCCACAACACGCTCGAAGCCCTCGGGGGCAACATCCTCGGCACCTGCCTGACGGGCGCGGTCGAGGTCGACACGAGCAAGGCGTAGGAGGCTGCGTGGGCGCAGACTCCGCGGCCCCTCCGGGGTAGCCTGGGAACCCGACGGGCCCGCGAGGAGCCTGCGCCACCGGTGCTCGCCTCGGGATAGGCGGCCGCAAGGGGGTCGCTTCGCCCACGCCGTCAGGTGTGGCGCCAAACAACACTCACGCCTCCGAAGGAGGCGTAGGCGGCCCCAAGGGGGGGTCGCCTAGCGTGGCTCGTCGAAGAGCAGTCGCTCGACGTGCTCGAGCACTGGTGTGCGCGCTGCGCGGAAGGTCGTGCCTTCGCGGGCGGAGCGGATCAGGCGCGCGAGATTGCGCTCCTCCCAGGCCAGCGCCCGGCGGTACTCCGGATAGGCCCGCTCGCGGCGCCGGAAGGCCGGGCTGTGATGGACCCAGCGACCGGAGGGTTCCTGATGGGGAGGGAGAGCGGCGTGCAGGATCTCGTGCATCAGCACATACGTCACGAACCAGGTCGGTACGCCGGCCTGATCGAGGACTGGGTGGATCCGGGCGACGTTCGTCTCCGGGTCGTAGCTGCCGAGGCGCAGGGAGCGTCGCGAGCGGCTGCGGCGGCGCGAACCCCAGGTCAGCCCCGCGCGTGGCCGGTCGCCGAAGTCGAGCGCGAACGTCGTGGCGAACAGGGGCGCGGCCAGACCCTCGAGGTCATGGACCTCGCCGACCGGAGCTAGCCGGCTGCGGCGACGGAGGGGGGCCGGTTGCTCCTTCAACGTCCGCTCGATCCAGGCGTCGAGGCGTGCGCAGATCTTGGGGGCACGCCGACCCGCGCGCATCCAGTGGGCCAGGTCCGAGCGCACCTGGTCGGGAGCTAGCGCGAACATGTGGTGGAGGCGAACGGCGTAGCCGGGACGGCCTTCGAGGCGCACACCCTTGGCGCGCACGGGCACGGTACGTGAGCGACCGAAGCTCACCGAGACGGGACAGGCGAGCGCGCTGGCCAGCAGCTCTTCGTATTCCTCCGGGGTCCACGTGCCTCCCATGCAGACGAGCGTAGGCGCTGGCGACGAGGGTGCAAGCTTCGAGGCGCGCGCCGTGGGCAGGGGGCCAACAGGCGCCGCGGCCCCGGGCGACGGGACGCCCGGGGCCGCTCTGGCACGTTGTGCAGGTTCCGTCGGGCGGAGCCTGCTCCTCAGTTGTTGAGGGTGAAGTTCTCGGTCGTCGAGCCGCTGTCCACGATGTTCGTGCTGCGGCGGG
>JAQBVH010000699.1 GCA_027623615.1 Planctomycetota bacterium
CCCTGCCCGCGCGCCTCGACGAGCTGGAGGAGGCGCGGGGACGCGGCGTGCTCACTTGGCACGCGCGGGACCGCGCGGCGCGCGCCCTGTCGGTCTGGCGCGTGGACGCCGAGGATCACCGCCGCTGGAAGGAGTTCCGCGAGACCCTGCAGCGCGACCTCCTCGCCGAGCAGCGACCCGACGGAGGTTGGGCCTGTGAGGGCGGGCCCAAAGATGCCTACGCGGCGGCGGTCGCGTGCCGCCTGCTCGCGCTCGGCGAGTAGCGGGCTAGAACTTCAGCTTCTTCTTGCCGCCCAGGAGATCGTCGAGCGCGCCCTTCTCGAGCTCGTCGCCGAGGCCCTCGCCGAGGCCCTCGCCGAGGCCATCGGGGAGGCCATCGGGGAGCTTGATGTTGAGCTCGTCCTCGAGCTTGCCGGGGATGCCCAGCTCGTCGAGCTTCGCGTCGAGGTGACGGGCGAGCTCGGCCTTGCCGGCCTGCTTGAACGCATCGACGAGGACCGAGCCATCGAAGCTCACCCTCGGGGAATCGAGCGGGCCCGAGAGTCCGATCGGCAGCACCAGGAGGTCGAGCTTGGTCGGGTCGATGCCCTTCATCTGGAACAGCGTGTCCCGCAGGGTGATCTTCAACGGCAGGTCGAGCAGACCGATCTTCCCATCCAACCAACCGCCGTCGAGCTCGAGGTCGATGGTGCCGCCCTTGAAGGGCGCGGCCTCGAGGCTGAGCTGAGCCAGGGCGTTGTCGAGCGACAGGCCCGTCCACGTGAAGCGCAACGCGCCGTCGCCGCCGCCCCGCGAGGCCGGGGCGAGGTCGACCTCGAAGCGGATCGCGCCGTCCCGGGAAACCAGGCTGACGACGGGTGCGGCGTCGAGCAGCCAGGGCTGGCTCGACAGGTTCGCGCCGGAGAGGTCGAAGGTCTTGCCGGGGATCCCGGCGATCGTGAGGCCTTCGATGCGCAGCTCCGAGAGCAAGAAGTTCGGCGCGACGTCGAGCAGGTGCTTGGCCTCGAGCGAGAAAAAACCCGACTGCTTGGCCTGACGCGCCAGGCGCTCGCGCCAGTTGTCGTCCTCGGGGCCCTTGGGCTCGGGCGAGAGGCGCTCGATCCAGCTGCGCGCTTGGGTCAGGCGCCCCTTCCAGACCTCGACCTCGGCCAGGATCTCCTCGAGGGAGAAGTTCCCGTCCCCGGGGGCCTCCTCCGGCTTGGGCTCCGGCGCGGCCCGTTCGACCAGCACCCCGGGCGTGGCCCGCTGCGAGCCGCTCTTGGCCTCGCGGATCACCAAGCTGGCCAGGTGCACGCGGCGCCGCAGGAGATCGACCTGATCGAAGTCGGCCAGCAGCGTCTCGGCGGACAGGAGGTTGGCGGAGAGGTTCTCGGGGTCCGCGATGGCCAGGTTCGCGACACCGAAGACCCCCTCGCGCAAGTCGAGGGTGACGCCGCCGAGGTCGACCGTGGCGCCGTTGAGCTGCTCGAGTCCAGCCTGCACGCCGTCCCGCGCCCTCGGCTCGATCAGGGAGGTGCGGGCGAGGTACCCGCCGACGAGGACGACCAGGACGAGCGCGGCGCCCCAGACCCGGATCGGGTTGCCGACCTTCTGCTCGAGCTTCTCCTCCCAGCTCTTCTTGCCCTTGCCGCCGAAGAAGAGCCAGATGAGCAGGCGCGCCCACTTGGTGCCTGCGAACTCCTGCCACTTCTTCGGGCTCTCGGAGACCGCGGCCATCTTCGCCCGGAAGCGACGCACGCCGCGGGCGGTGAAGAGCCCGAGCCCCAAACCCATGACGAGGCCGAGCAGCTGGCCACCAGCGACGACGTAGAAGCTCAGGCCGCACCACGCAAGGACCGGGGCGTTCACGATCGTGGCCGCCAGACCCTCGGTCGGTCCCTCGAGCAGGAACAGACCGACCTCGTAGGTCACGGGGATCAACAGCCACGACACGATGCGCATCACGGCGGCCACCATGAACGTCAAGGCGAGGTTCGCGTTGATGACGAGCAGCAGTCCGATGAGCAGAGCGTAGAGCCCCGGCGCCTGCAGCAGCGCTGGGCCGAACCCGAGCAGGCTGCCGAGGACGCAGGCGGCGACGAGCTGGAACGGCGTGGCCTTGCCCCGCAGGATCGAGCCGATTTGCCGTGTGATCATGTTGTTCTCCCCCCAAGTCCGAGTGCCCCTCGGCGCGAACGGGGAGTGTCGTTCCGCGCGGGTGGAGGGTCAAGCGCCGGCGCGGCGGACATCCCCTCGACCCACCAGGATCACCTGCGCTTCCAGAACAGCCACCCAGCGCAGCGCCAGCCAGGCCAGGCTGGCCTGGACCCAGTTCGCGCGGTGGGCGCCCGCCCGCGCGATGCAGAACCAGATGCGATCCGCCTCGGCGCGGGTGATCTGCTCGGTGCAGCCGCGGTCGTAGAGCCAGTCGTGAACAACCCCCGCGAGGTCGACCTTCGACCAGCGCACGAGCCAGGCGAACATGGGCGGGATCGAGCTGTAGTCGGTGTCGAAGCCCTCGGGCACCCGCAGCTCGCGGCCGTGCACCGAGACTGCGAGCTCCCGCAGGAGCCTGCGCCGACCGTCGCCGAGGCGCTCGGTTTGCAGGCGCCCCGGCGGATCGAGGAGGGTGGTGGTCATGGCGCCGACCATGCGACGAAACGTGGGGCCGCCAGACAAGCGGAAACCACGGTGCCTCAGCCGCTTGACCTCTCCCCCTTCTTCTCCTTGCGCGTCTCTGCATCTCAGCGACCGTGTTCACGAACAACGCCAGCTCCCACCACTCCCGCCAATGGCAGTACAGAGCGTTGATGGATGCGCCCGGTTCACGGCGATGGAGAGCCCGTACAAGGTTACCGGGAGGGACTGCTCAAGGAACTGCACAGACGCTCCAGCCGACGGCACTTCTGCCGAAGGCCGGGGTGCCGATCGAAGGCAACCCGGGGATGACCGGCGTGACTCGCCGGTCAACGAACAGAACCGGGGTCCCAGCTGACAGCTCATCGACCTTCGCAGCTGTTCACTAGGTCCACCTACGGTCGATGCTCGCGCC